>NZ_CP047023.1:2865428-3170847 GCF_009796765.1 Paraglaciecola sp. L3A3 | reverse complement strand
ATCATCAAAATAGCGCCCATTACCCCAAATGCTGCTGGGATAAAACTCATCAATAAGGCCATACCTGGTAATGATGCTTCAACCGTCGAAGGATCCATGCCGTCATATCCATAGCCAGCTAAAACCACTAACATTAAGGCCCCAGCGAATCCGCTACCGGTTTTTTGTACAAAGGTACCTGCCGAATAAATAAGGCCAGTTGCGCGCCTGCCGTTTAACCATTCGTTGTAATCGGCTGAATCACCTAACATTGAGAAAAACAAGGTTGGCATCATGGCTGCAAAAAATTCGGCTGAACATCCAAGTACAAATATAGCTGTGACATCTTGTCCTGGTATCCAAAAGAACCCGCAAGTCAGCACACTACTAAGCAGTAAAGCGATAATAAATAGCTTTTTACGGCCTAATTTTTTAGCTAAGAAACTAGTACATAGTGCACCTAAAATAGACACCACAAGTAAGCCTATAAAATATTGTCCCGCTAATAGTTCGTCACCTACAAAATATTTAAAGTAATAAGCAATTACCCCGTATTTGATGCCGTTAAACATCATAGTTAAAAACCCCAAACCAAGTAATATCAACCAAGGTTTATTGGTAATTAGGTCTAACATATCCTGCTGTACCCCAGATCCTTCTGCTACTGAATTTTCTTTGTTTTTTCTAAGTAGACGTTTGATAAACCAAATCATTGTGCTCATAACAACTACAAACACTAAACCTGACAACCAGTTTCTGTAATGGAAAAATGCAGTCATTACTGCTAATGGGATTAATATGAAAAGTAATTGTTTACTAAGGTCTTTTAATTCACTGGAAAAACTTTTTTGTTGTTTGATAACAGGAACGACACGTTCTTTGGTGGTGGCTACAGAAATCACCATTAAGGCGAATAATAAGCCAGCAAAAGCGTACATAGTATATTGATATCCTATTGCATCATCTCCATCGCCAAAGTACTTAACTAGATCAGGTAAGAATCCCATAACAAAGAGACCACCCATAAAGGCACCAGCAAATCTAAAGCCAGACAAGCTAGTACGCTCATCGTCATCTTCAGTCATGACACCCATAAGGGCGGAATAAGGCACATTGTTAACTGTATAGGCTAAAGTTAGGCCAATATAAGTCACGTAAGCGTAGATTAACTTGCCATCATCACTAAGATTGGGGGTGGTAAAACAAAGCACCATAAATAAACATAAAAAAGGCGTAGACCAGAATATCCAGGGGCGAAACTTACCCCATGATGTATTGGTACGATCGGCAATCATACCCATGATGATGTCTGTTATCCCATCAGTTAATCTTACCACTAAAAATAACATGGCTGCTGCAGAAGCTGCCAAACCGAAAGTGTCGGTATAGAAAACAGCAAGATAAGCCAATGCTCCACGCCAAACTAGATTGGCTGCGGCATCTCCCATGGCATAACCTACTTTTTCATATAGGGGGAGTTTCATCATAGTGATGCTGCCACTAAAGTAATTGTCTGTGCTGTTGATTGCATAGGTTTCTCCTGCTTAAACTTAAGTGACGATTGTGGGATTTAAATATTTAGGACAGTAAAAATAACTCACTTATCCATTGTTACAATATTAGCTAATACTTAGAGGTTATAAAATACACCTAAATGTAAACGTTTTCAAGGCGTGTTTTGTTTATTTGTTAAATTAAAGTAACACGACTTCAGTCTGTTTTATCGGTGTTTTATCGGTGTTTTTTTTGGGGGGAGGTGTTCTTGTTTTTGTAATTGTTAAAATTTTGTGGCGGCTCATTAGCTGTCCATAAAAACAATTTGAAATCGATTACATTTTTGTTTGTTAAACAATATTGTCCAGCTAATTTGGTTATTTACTCTAGAGTTCAGTTTATTCGCAATCAATGAAGCTGCTGATGGTTAAACGTATTTTAGATTGGGAAGTATTATCAAATAAATCAGCTGGAATTGACCCTGAATGTAATGAATTACGCCGATAAATAATAATGCGATTAAATACGGCTTGCTGTTGGGATATTCGCTCGAACAAAGGGGTATTTCCATTTATATACCCATCCGAAATTTTAGGTATATTAGGTCCATCATTTTCAGCTTCAAGCGAGCGCAAGTAAGTAATATGCCTTGCCTCATTAATACTCTCAAATCCCGTTTTTTTGTGACGATAGAACGAAGTTCCGCCCAAGTCTTCTTTAAATAAATAATGAACTGCAGCAAGACCGTTTTCATTTAACGAATCAAAATGTGGGATCCGTTGTAATAACTTGAGTTGATCGGGGGGAGTGGTGATAACAGAATAATGGCATATAGAAAATTTAAGGTTCGGCGTGGGAACTTGAAAAAAATCGACCATTTTCTCTTTTAAAGTTCTTAATATCAGTTCTTGATAAGCCAAAGGGGCAGGAGCTCTTGGTCCTGGATAAAATGGTGAGTTTTTAACATATTGACATTTTTTAGCATCCGCAACTAATGCTTCGGGATCCTTAACAAAGTTATCGACCACTAATATTGGAGCTTGTTCTTGGCCAAAATATTGTTCATTTATACTGATTGAATGGTGTGCTGATATATCCATGTTTAGCTTACTCTGTCACTTTTACAATATTGAGTTACAAATTTTGCATGATCGGGTAACTTCTCTACAACTTGAGTGATTTTAGTGCGTATACCCTGTAAGTGTGCAGTTAGTTCTTGATCTGGCATGGTAGAAAAAATCTTATGGTAGGATTTTGGAGTGATGCCTTGCCCTAACATCACATGAGTCCAAGATTCAAGTCTAAATAGCTCTTGAATTTCTTGAAATGCTAAACCATTTTCTTTAAATAATTCAATGCGATGGGATAAGGAATCTGGCACTTTCATATTTTTACAGTAACGCCAAAATTCACTGTCTTCACGAGATGTTGCATGATAGTGCAAAATGATAAAATCACGGACATTTTCTATTTCAGCGATAGATTGTTGGTTGTATTCATCTGTTGCAGATTGGTTAATTCCAGCAAATGGAAATATCTTCATTAATCTAATAATGCCACTCATGAATAAATAAATGCTGGTTGACTCGAGAGGTTCAACAAAACCACTTGAGAGCCCTAACGCAACGCAATTTTTATTCCAGAAGACTTTACGACGACCGGTTTTATATTTAATGACTCTTGGATCAGTCAGAACTTCTCCTTGTACATTATCTAACAGGTGCTGCTTTGCTGCTTCATCAGTCATAAAGTCACTACAGAATACATTACCATTGCCTACTCTGTGTTGCAGAGGGATATGCCATTGCCAGCCAGCCTGATGTGCGGTGCAAGTTACTAAAGGTTTAGCAGGTTCAATTGATTCAGTTTGCACAGCAATAGCGCTGTTACAAGGTAACCAGTGTGACCAATCTTCATATTCAGTTTTTAGGGTTTTGTCGATCAGTAGTCCGGCAAAACCAGTGCAGTCGATAAATAAATCACCCTCAATCAGTTCACCTGATTCCAACAGCAATGATTTTATATCACCACTTGGGTGCTGCTGTACTTGTTGTATTTTTCCTTCAACTCTTGTGACCCCTAATTTCTCACTAAATTTTCGTAAATATTGGGCGTAACGTGTGGCATCTAAATGGTAGGCATAATTAATACTACCACTTTTAGATGTGGCAAATTTATTGGCTTTTGCTGCTTGAACTTCTAAGCTATATTCGCCGAATTCAGCATTGACACCTTTATTTTTGCCGTGTAACCAGAAGTGTTGAAAGTCTGCCAGAAAACTTTTCTGCCCAGTTGTACCAAATGGGTGGATATAATGGTCGCCAATTTGTCCCCAATTTTTAAATAAGATACCCAATTTAAAGGTCGCTTCTGTGGAACGCATAAACTCTTGTTCATCGATGCCTAGTAACGAGTGAAAGACTCGCATAGGGGGGATGGTTGCTTCCCCCACCCCGACAGTACCAATTTTTTCTGATTCAATTAAAACTACATCGACTAATTTTCCTAGCTGTTTAGATAAAGCCGCCGCCGCAACCCAACCTGCAGTGCCACCACCAGCGATAACAACTTTTTTTACTTTATTATTTTGCAAAAGTATTCACTCTCTATGTAATAATTTAGCGGTTGAGTTTATTCAGAAGTAGTGCTCTCAACATTCTGCTTTTTCTGCCATCGATTTCACCTAAGTATCCTTGTGCCTCTGTAGGTAAATGTTCAGATGCTTGTTTAGCATCATCAAAGATGTAGTAATCAAATATATGTTTCCAAGCTTGTTTTTCATGTTCAGGCTTATCACGCAGACTGAGTAATGCGTGATATAAAACATTTAAAGCTGGACCCATATGTTTTGCTGAATTACTCCACCAATAATTAACCAACACATTAAAAGGGGTTTGTGACTCTACTTGGTGCCACCACATGCTGGGTAAAAATAAAGCGTCTCCGGCTTCTAATTCTGCAATTTGACCTTGTTCTTCTGCCTGAGCAAATTTAGGGTATTTTACATAATCAGGATTATCAAAATCGACCATGCTTAATGCTTGTCCTCCAGGAGTTGGGCTCAAAGGGCCTGGATAGAGATTCGCTATTTGATCAGGAGGGAAAAGGGTAAATTTACGTTTTCCTACGGCACAACAAGCTAAATTATCAGATGCATCATAATGACAACAAGCTGTGGTGCGATTTCCAATCCAAATACTTGTGCGTTGGTCTTCAAGCGGTAATTCGGACTCAGGCCTAGGGATAGTAATATCATTTTCTTGTCTAAAATTAGGAAAGTGAGTATCAATTAGATTAGATGCAATATAGTAGGATCTTGGTTTCTTTTGATTAATCTCTTGTTGAATGAGATCAAGCACATTATCAATGGTTGTTTTTAATTGACTAAAGTTAAGGTCAGTACCATCGTCACTATAGAAAAACCTACCTTTTATTTCTGGTTCGCCAATACAGGCATTTGAAGGACTACCATTATAATGGGATTTTAAATAATGAATGGCCTCATCTTCAGACTTCATTCCAAGTTCAACTAGTTTCCAGTCTTTGACTAGACCTTTAATAACAAGAGGCACGCCAGAGGAATAAACATCTTTATCTAAAGTCCCTTGTGTATTATTAAAAATTGTCTTTGTTTTAGTTTTAATGTTTGACATAAATTGAGCTTATTGTGTCTATTTATGGTTATTTTGACATAGTATTTTTGATTTGTGTCAACTTACGAATATTGCTCATTGAGGCAACCACTGCGTAGGCCATAGCCAAAAAACCAAATTTATTTAGTGTTTCTAATTGTTCGCCATCGAGAGCAATGAGTTTATTTTCATTAATTGTATAATTTCCTACAAGTTTTTGTTTTTGCTCATTATTTAAATTAATTTCAATGTTGACTGGTTCAATTAAATCTAGTTCAGAAAACAGCTTAAACATATGATCTTGTATGCTAATTCCTTGATGAATGATTTTTAATATACTCGAAACATGTTCCAAATAGGGGCTATTGCCGCCATGCTCTAAAAATAAAGGGTATCCCTCTTTTTTACTGACTTTAGGATGCTCCAGGTCTATATGAATTACTGGGGGGGAATTTTGGGTTTCGTCAGTTCGTAAACCAATTAAAAATGGGCCTTTTGCTATTACAGCCGGTACATAATGGGCTGCCCAGCCAGATTTAACATCGGGATTTAAAAACAGATTTTCATCTTGGCTTAGACCCAATAATACCGTGGCTTGGAATTTGTCAGTATCTGAATTCTTTCTGAATAATATCGGATATTCTTTTTGTAGTTCACTAAATTCAGAAGGGAAGGCTAATACACTACCTACATTTTCGCCAAATGTAGCGGAATAGTGTGTCATTACACGTAAGTCTTGATGAGATAAATTTGTTAGTAATTCGTTATTTGCCATTGTTATTATAATATACCTCAAAAATATATAGTCTAGTTTATTGCTTAATTAAATAGGGATAAATATTTGCGCGTTAACTAGCATAAATAAAGCCGCCTTACAGCGGCTTTTTAGCTTATCAAAGATAAGGTTTTTAAGTAACTATTAACATTTAATTAAAATGTATAACGTGCACCCACTTGGTAACGAGCGCCTAAGTCCCATAAATCCCACATCATTTCGTAGTTACGACCATGTGAACGGCTGTTTTCACCGGTAATGTTAAGACCTTCTAAAGACAATGATAATTCTTCAGTCACAGCGTAGCTTACATTAATGTCGATTTGTGAATAAGCTTCAATATAACGAGGATTAGCAAAGCTACCACGACTAGATTCAGCTAGATACTCATCACGCCAGTTATATGAAATACGAGCTTGAAGGCCATCTTTCTCGTACATTGCAATCAAGTTAGCAGTATCACTTAAACCGATTAATGCAAATTGAGATACATCCGGGCTGCCTTCGTTATTATAACCTACATCACCGCGAACGATTGTGTAGTTGGCTTGAACACCAAAGCCAGTCTCACCAAAGAAGTGTTGAACAGCGAATTCTGCACCGTAAATTTTAGCTTCTTTACCGTTATTAGGTGTAGATGTTCTGAAATCATACTCAGGATCTGCTGAATTAGACTCTACATCCCATCCGGCTTTTTCACCTAGGAAAGTATTCGCATCTGTTGTGTAGTCAGTACCATACTGTGCAATATACTCTGGGTTACTACCTGCATTATGCTCATTGAAGACCAACATCCCATGTAAATTCTCATCGTTTAATGCTAATCCACGAGAAACTAGCTCTGCAGCTGCGGCTTCTGCTCTTGGACCGTTGCTAACATCACGGATACCTAACAATGACTGATTTACCTGTTGAGTACCAATGAAGTTATAAACATTTTTCTCAAATATACCAACAGACGCATAGCTGTAAGGTGAATAATACCACTCTAGAGATAAATCAAAGTTGGTTGATTCTAGTGGTAATAATCCTGGGTTAGAAGCTGATGCAAGTGGTGCATTTCCTAGCAGAGTTGAACCGCCTACAGCAGAAAAACCAGATGCAGATACGCCTAAGTCACTTAATCCAGCTCTTGCAATCGTTTTACTGAAGGAGAAACGACTGACTAAATCATCAGAAATATTTAGGGTGAAATCTAGACTAGGTAACAAGTTGTCATAACTATTATCAGCTGTTGCTAAACTTGAAGGTTGGTCATCATCGACTCGAATAGCAATATCATTATCACTTTCCCATATACTTTTATAACTCGCTGCTAAAGAGCTTGAGAATACATCTGTAGACTCATAACGCAGGCCAGTTAAAATGTTAAAAGGCATATCGCCTAATTCACCATTTAAAGCCACTTGGAAATATAACGCTGTGGTTTTTTCATTAACAAGGTTGTCAGCGGTTTGGCTCATAGAAGCAGGTAAAATGTCTGAATAACGAGGTATATTTTGAGCTGCCTCGTATAACTCTACTGCATTCGCAATAAAGCCATAACCACCAGATATAGGTGAGAAATCATCAAACTGTCCATCAATATCAAAAGGTTGGACTAATTCACCAAATTCACCAGGGTAGCCACCATTCCAGTTGCCTAAAGCGACATTTTCTGCAGCATAATTAAGAGTATGAGATTCCATATCTCTTGTTTCAAGACCAAAATCAAAGCGCCCATTGTCAAATTGATAGGTAGCATCTAATTTAATTTGGGCAACTGAGGATTTTTGATCGGCTTGACGTAAGTTGAACATGGTTGAACTAATATCACCATTGTCGACCATGCCGTTAGCATTGGATTCAAAACCTACATTACCGCCGAAGTTGTCATCATAAGTGTTAATATAAGTTGGGAATTCACTTCCAAAAAACCACTCTCTTTCGACTACGGTAGGATTAGCCAGTGCCATACGCACTGAACCAGCCCCATAAGGACCTGTACCACGGCTGTGCATTTCTGAATCATGTGCATCTAAGCTAATTTTAAAATCATCATTCACTTGATACTCTAAGTTAATCCCCAAAGAGGATAGGGTATCGGTTTGATCGCTATCTTGCTGCTCATGACCTGCATCAACACCGTTTGCATAAGACTCTGTGGCGTAGATCATGGTCGCGATTTCTGAATTATCAAATTCAACCGCTTGAAGATTGCCACCCTGTTGCATCCAGTTGCCGGTTTGACCTAAATGGCGTTGAATTTGGTTTTCTGCGAAAGTGTAGTCTACCGAACCAGTAAAATCGTCTGTAGGAGCAAACTGTATGGTTAACTGGGCGTTATCGCGGGTACGTTGGGTATCAGTGAATTCATAACGTAAATCATAAAAACGAGAATACAACTGACCTTGATCTGGGGCATTAGTTACCACAGTGTCAGCGTTATTCCAAGTTCTACCAGGAGCAGCAATATCATCCCAAGTGTAAATGCCCCAGTCATTGACTGTAGCACCAACGGTACCTGAATCACGTTCTTGGTGACTTACACTTAAACTCACACCAAAAGTAGCATCGTCATTTGCATAACTAACTATTGACGATAGCTCTGGTGTAATATCACTACCTGCACGGTTAGTACTATCCATTACCGCTTTTGCGCCAAAACTAGCAACAAAGCCTTCATTATCTAAAGGTTTTGCAGTTAGTACGTTAATAGTTGCGCCGATACCGCCAGTTGCTATGTCTGCTTTACCTGTTTTGTATACTTCAACAGCACTCACACCTTCTGATGCAAGGTTAGCAAAATCAAAGGCTCTTGAACTTCCACCATCACCATTAAAAGTAGAGGCAGATGGCATAGTACGACCATTTAAGGTCACCATATTATAACCGGCGCCAAAACCACGTACTGTTACTTGTGAACCTTCACCATTGTTACGGCTGATAGATACACCCGTAATACGTTGTAGTGATTCAGCTAAGTTAGTGTCTGGGAATTTACCAATATCTTCAGCAGATATGGCATCTACAACACCCATAGAGTCGCGTTTTACAGCTGTTGAAGCTTGTAAACTACTGCGTATCCCAGTGACTTGGATAACTTCAGTACTCTCTTCTTGTGCTACAGCAGGAGCCATAACGACTGTTCCAAGCATTAACCCAATGCTCTTGGCTAATATAGATTGTTTAAATTGAGTGTGTGGTCTCATGTATTTAATACCTTTAGTTGTTTTTGTGGTTGTCTAATGCTTACGTGAAATTATGAAAAACAAATCACCAATCCTTGTAAACGTTTTCATAAGTTAAGGTTAAATGTTAATTTTGTCAAACATTTTGTTATAATATTGTTATTTAAGTTTTTAGGGAATTTAATTGAAAATTTTTAATTAAACGTTATTTTTTTTTAAAATAATTTTATTCATCTTATTGTTATTAATACTAAATATATTTTATTTGTAGATAAAGTGATGGTTGGGGGTTGTCGTTTATTTAAATTTAATTTGTTTGTTTTACCCTTAATTTTCCCACCTCTGTTTTACTTTTATATTTTATGAAAATGATTTCATGAAAGTGTTATTTTTGTCTGTGTTTTCTGTTAAAAATTGTAATATATTTCTTAAAATAAAATGATTACAATCAGTTACTGTATTCTGTTGTTTTCTTCATTTATTAAGATTAATTTGGAATATTCATATGAGGGAAGTGTGGAAATAGTGAATGAGTTATTAGAGCAAGGGCAATTTCTTGCTTTGTCTCGTGCTAAGCCTGATGCATTTTTATCACCTTCGTGTTTTACCATTGCTGATCATACACAAGTGACTATCTATGCAGCGGGCATTATCTGTTTTGAACCTCAATCTTTAACCAGCAAAGACATTATTTTATCTTCTGGTATTCATGGCAATGAAACTGCGCCCATAGAAATTTGTGAGGAATTTGTCAAAGACATTTTATTAGGCAAACTAGTGGTGGGGCACAGGGTCTTGTTTATCTTCGCTAATTTAAAAGCAATGGATTTAGCTAAACGATTTGTGGATGAAAATATGAATAATGCGTTTAGTCGGGTAGGGAGTAACTTTACTGCAAGTTATGAATACACTCGAGTTAAACAAATTGAACAAGTTGTTCGACATTTTTACGCAGGCAAGAGACATGAAAAAAATCAGCAACGGTTACACTACGATTTACATACCTCTATACGCACTTCTAAAAATGAAAAGTTTGCGATATATCCTTATTTACATGGTAAACAATGGTATAAGTCGCAATTACAAATGTTGCTAGCTTGTGGTGTAAACACTATTTTATTAGCAGCTGGTCCGACTAATGCTTTTGGCTATTTTACTGCTAATGAATTTTCAGCGCATTCTTTAACAGTTGAATTAGGTAGGGTGAGGCCGTTTGGATTCAATGAAATGAGTCGTTTTGAAAAAGTAGTCACGACATTAAAAAAGCTCATTTGTAATCAACCATTAATGCTCAAAACCTATTCTGCAGAAGATTTTTTTATCTATAAAGTGAATCAAGTTATTAATAAGCAAAAAGCAGATTTCATTTTTAACTTTTCAGAAGACACGCAAAATTTTACTGATTTCCCCAAAGATCACTTGATAGCGACAGAAACAGGCAAGGAGTATCGAATAGCACACTCAGGTGAAGCGATCGTTTTTCCAAACGCTCAAGTTGAAATTGGCCAAAGGGCATTATTAACAGTGATCCCGACTAGTATTTAATATTAGTGCTAATAGCCAGCATAATAAAAGGTAAACTCAGTAAGTTAATTAATCACATTGGTTTTACAGTAATTGTTGATAAACTCTTGATGTGTGGGAAGTTTATCTACTATTTTTGTTATTTTATTTCTAAAAGTACTCAAAAATAAAACTAATTCCTGTTCGCTCATTGCATGCACTATTGGGTTGTATTGTTCAGGCATAATGCCTTGACCAAATAATACTTGAGTCCAAGAATCCACTCTAAACATTTCTCCATCCTTTTGCATCGCATGGGCATTTTCCTTAAATAAAGCAAGCCGATGGGCTAGGCTGTCGGGAATTTGCATGTTACGGCAATAGTGCCAAAATTCTGAATCGTCTCTTTTTGTGACGTTATAATGCAAGATTATAAAATCTCGTAGTCTTTCCATTTCATCTTTCGTTTGTTTGTTATATTCATCAACAGCTGATTGGTTAATTTGATATTTAGGAAACATTCGAATAAAGCGGATAATTCCACTGGTGATCAGGTGAATACTGGTTGATTCTAAGGGTTCAATAAAACCACTAGATAAACCCAAAGCAACACAGTTTTTGTTCCAAGCTTTTAAACGTCGGCCGGTACTAAACTTGATTAATCTTGGGGCTGTAATTGGCTGCCCTTCGATACTATCTAGCAACATTTGTTTGGCATCTTCATCAGCAAGGTACTGACTGCAATAAACCAAACCATTTCCCATCCGATGTTGTAAAGGTATTTGCCACCTCCATCCTGCTTGGTGGGCAATAGCTCGGGTATAAGGAATAGCTTCACCGACTAATTTTGATTGCACAACATAAGCTCTATCACAGGGTAGCCAGTGCGACCAATCTTCGAATCCGGTATGTAATGTTTTTTCAATGAGTAAACTTTTAAAACCAGTGCAGTCGATAAATATATCACCCTCAATTTGCTCGCCTGATTCAAGTTGCAGTGAGGTGATGTAACCTGTTTCAGGGTGTGTAATGACTGCTGATATTTTGCCTTCTGTACGTTTTATACCTCTTTTTTCAGAGTATTGGCGTAAAAACTTTGCGTAGGCGGTGGCATCGATATGTAAAGCATAATTTAACTCTGCTTGCGTTGATTTAATAAATTTTCCAGCTAGGGCGGCTTGTCTCTCAATACTGTACTGGGAAAAGCTAGCTGAATGTCCTTCCTTTAAACCTCTTAGCCAAAAATGATGAAAGTCAGCAAAAAAGCTCTCTTGTCCCATTTTACCAAAAGCATGCATATAGCTTTCGCCAATTTTTTGCCAGTTTTCGAAGTTGATGCCTAATTTGAAAGTGGCTGCAGTTTCTCGCATCAATTCCTGTTCATCTAAACCTAATAAATGATTAAAGGTACGAATAGTTGGGATTGTGGCTTCGCCTACCGCTATGGTGCCAATATTATCTGACTCTACTAATTCTACATCTACCACTTGGCCCAATTGTTTAGCGATAGTCGCGGCTGCTATCCAGCCAGCTGTGCCACCGCCTGCTATGACTATTTTTTGTCTGTCTCTGTTTTTCACAATCGGTCCGTTATTTGTATATTTCATTTGAAAGAGACGCTTTAATTTGGCGAATTCGTATTTTCCTAGCTAGGCCTAAAAGTCTCTTTCTGTGAGCGAGTAAATGTACACCCACGACTTCTGGCTCAGAGAATACGAAACAATCAACAATGTGTTTCATGGCTAATTATTCTTGAGCTTAAATTATGCAGAAGTAACTTGTTGTTGCATTTTTTGATTTTGCCAATTAACCAATTTTTGTATATTGCTCAAGGATGATCTTACAAGATAAGCTGCTTCTAAAAAGCCAGCCCTGTGCAGTGCCTGTAGATTTTCGGCTGATAATTCGTTTAATTTTGTTTGACTAACCGTATAGTTGCCATGGAGTTTGTGTACTTGATCACCTTCTAAGGTCACTTCTAGTTCAATCGGTTCGATTAAATCAAACTGTTTGAATGCGGCAAACATAGTTTTTCCCACTTCGATACCATCCATCATGTGAGTGAAAATATTACTTATATGTTCTAAATATGGACTATTTCCGCCGTGTTCTAAAAATACGGGATGGCCTTTTTCGGTATTGACCCTAGGGTGATCCATGTCGATGTGCACTACCGGCGCTTTTTCAGAACCCCCGTCTGCCGATTGATCTTGAAAACCAATTGCAAATGGTCCTCGTGTAATCGCACCGGGTATATAGTTAGCTTGCCAATTACCTGCTTGCAAAAATAAGTTGTCGTTTTGAAATAGTCCTAACATGACAACTGCTTGGAATTCTTCAGAATCCGGGTATTTGCGAAAAAATATTGGGTATTCTTTTTGAATATCACCAAATTCAGTGGGGAAAGTCATGACTGTACTTATATTGTCACCGTAGTCAGTTGAATAGTCGGTAATGATTTTTACGTCATGGTGAGTCATATTGTTGAGTAATTGATGATTTGGCATAGTAGTTTTAGATCTTGTTGATAATACTTTTATTTAAACATAATCAAATCAAAAGCATAAGTAATAGTTAATGTGAATTTAAAGTATTTACAACTAAATAACATTCAAATTGAAAGCAAATATTTTGCATATAAAATAATTGGCTGAAATTTAATCGTATAACACTCTTTTATATGAATAATCGCAAGCTAAGTGAGCTGTTTTGTTTGTTAAATTTTCTGATATATATTACTTCACTTATAAATATAGTGTTTGTGTATAATGATTTGCTAACAGGGGAATACAAAGATTGATACTGTAAATTCCCCAACTATTTAAACATTTATACCAACACAACAAACAACATTGACTTATATAAGTAGAAGAAAACCCTATGCAGAAAACTGACTTCGGCGCTTTACTTGGTTATGGTTCTTTACAAGAAGAACAACGAATACCCAGCTTAAATGGAGATGAGTTAAACGACCTTTTAAGCCCTGTTTCTGTTGCAGAGTTTGTGAACACTTATTTTGCGAAAACCTCGGTACATATTGAAGGTTATGAGCAAAAATTCGAACAGATTTTTAGTTGGGAAAAACTAAACCAAGCTCTTAAACGGGGAGAAAATATCCCTGATAAGTTATATAACATAAAAGCCTCATTCGCTGGAGGAGAAGACTCAGGCGATCCCCATGATGCCAATGAGGTTGATCATAGTCAGGTAGTCGAAGTGTTAAATTCGGGTGGAACGATTTGTATATCGAATATTCAAATGGCTGACCCATTTCTTGCCAAATGGGCACTTGCTATCTGTGGTCAACTTAACTTTACCGGTACAGTGGGTATTAATTGTTATATTTCTCAGGACGGCTCTGGTTTCCCCATGCATTACGATGCCCGAGTGGCAACCACTATTCAGATAGCTGGGAAAAAACTATGGAAATACTCAACAAAAGCTGCAAAACCTTGGCCAAAAACTAATGCGGTCTACCAAAAAGGAAAAACCAACAATTCAGCCGGTGATTTACCACAGGATATGGATATTAGAGAAGTTGTACTAAGCCCTGGAGATGTTCTTTGTTTACCTGCTGGAGCTTGGCATTCAGCTCGTGGTATTGGTTGTTCAATGGCGTTAAATTTGTCTTTTTCTCCTCAGAACTACCTTAAACATATTTTGCCAATGCTTGAACGTTTTGCAGATAATAACCCTGAATGGCGAGGAGGTCCTCCAGTCATTGCACAAAGTATTAAAGGACAGATACCCGTTGAAGTATCAACTTATGTTCGCGAACGCTTGTATGAATTTAACACTATAACCCAGCAAGTTTTAGCTAATTCAGATGCCCTTGTTGAACCCTGGGCTCGCTCTTTAACTCGTGCATCGTACAGTGGTAAAACTCAAGTAAAATCCATACCAGAGGTTGGGCCTGAACAATTGTTCACTGTTGCAGCGCCGCCACTTCGTTATATAGAATTTAAAGGGTTGTTACTTATATCTTTTAATAACGAAATACATAAATTTCCAACTAGCTTAGCGCCTATTCTTGAGCGACTTTGTTCTAAGCCTGTTAATTTTAGCATTCCTGAAATTATTGCATTGCAACAAACAGCTAATGGCTTAACACCAAATGAAGCAATACATTACCTGCAAGTGCTGTATAAGTTCGGCATCATTAGCTTGGCGTAATTAGTTTAATTAATAGATGATAATGAATTATAAGAAAGCCGCTTAGATAGCGGCTTTCTTTATAGTTAAAACAGTTTCTTTGCGAATAATTGAGCAAAGAAACCATTTAGGTTTACATGGTATTAGAAGTTATATCTAGCACCTAAGGTATAACGAGCGCCTAAAACGGTTACGTCATAAGGTGTGCGGATAGAACGACCGTTAACACGTTGATCTTCATCGGTAATGTTAAGACCCGCGAATGTCACCGTTAAGTCTTCCATCACGTCGTAACTGACGGTGAAATCCCACTGTGAATATTCTTCTACGTATCTAGGCTGTGTACCAGCTGATTGTAAAAACTCATCTCGCCAGTTATAGGCTAAACGTGCTTGCCATCCGTCTTTCTCGTACATAGCTACAAGGTTAGCAGTATCACTTAAACCAGTTAAAGCAAACTGAGATACAGTAGGTGCGGCAGTGTTATCGTACTTTACGTCGCCACGTACCAAGGTGTAGTTCGCTTGTAAACCAAAGCCCGTATCAGCAAAGAAGTGTTGTGCAGCAATTTCAGCGCCATAAATATTTGCATCTTTATTGTTTACTGGGCGTGAAGTTAAGAACTCATAAAGTGGATCATCTTCATTTGGGTAAATGTCATAACGAGCACCCATATCAAATTCGAAATCTGACTGATTAGCAAATTTGTTCATTTCAGTGAAGTAATCTGCTTGGCCATTTGGAAAATCTTGTGGGTTATCTAAAATAGCCGTCATCACGAATAAGTTAGTTTCGTCGAGTGTTACACCAATATCAGCTAATGCTGCCACCGCTGCTTGGGCGCGTGGGCCCGCTGTTGGATCACGCAAATCGAATTGTGATAACCTAACTTGTTCGTTACCAATAAAGTTACTTACACGTTTGTCAAAATAACCAACAGAAACATAGCTAGTATCATCAAAGTAATATTCCACTGATATATCAAAGTTAGTAGATAATAGCGGCACTAAGCTTGGGTTAGACGCTGTAGCAGTAGGTATACCACCCACTAATGTGGCGGCATTGTAACCACCGATACCAATTGACGCACGAAGATCATTATAACTTGCTCTAGACATTGTTTGACCAAAAGACATACGCGCTTTTATCTCATCTGTCACAGCTATATCGATATCTAAGCTAGGTAATACATGGTTGTAACTATTTTCTTCCATCACGCCATTGGTCGTCGAACCATTTTCAGTGACAAAATCGTTGTTATCTTGCCAGCGTGTAGTAGCAGGCACGGCTTGTATAGAAGTCGATTTAACATCGGTACTTTCATAACGAACACCGGCTAAAACATTGGTTTGCATGCCGCCCATTTCACCCGATAATGAATACTGGAAATAAGCTGAAAATACATCTTCTTCGACAGTATGGTCGTTGTCACGTACACCAGTGTCATCAAATTCAGTTAAGAAAGCGTGGCCGTATTTTTCATTGCCCCATCTGACGATATCAGTAGCGTTACCACGGAAAGAAGTAATACCATGATCGCCCATATCATAACCGTCAAATAACCCCATTAAATCAAACTCTTCTAGAGATCCTGGAGGGAGTTCACCTGGATTAGCAATACCCCAGTCACCACCTTTAAGTAAGCTACCAGATTGCTGTTGATGCATTTCAATAGAGCGAGTTTCGATACCGAAGTCGAATTGCCCATCATCAAGGACGTAACTACCGTCTAGTTTTGCTTGCTGAATATCAGTGGTTTGTGAAGAGCCTTCAATTCTCATGAAGTTAGTTCCCACATCGGTGGTGTCCCATTCACCATTACATTCAGGTAATCCTGCTGGTCTACTTTTAGCACAATCATCAATAGTGACCGCTAATGTTGGGATATCGCCAGTGAAGTCATAACTTTGGGTTAAGCCAAGTGGAGAAGCTAAACCTGCAATCATTCTACCTGCACCAATACCACCCATGTTATCAGGTAAACTTTCTGCTTTAGAATCATGTACATCTAAGCTAACTTTGAAATCATCATTAACTAAATATTCTAAATTTAAGCCAATTGAATCAATCGTATTTTTTTGGTTGCTCCAAATTTGTGTGGCAGTGTTATCTTTAGCGCCGCCAACAGCCTCATTCATTAGTACCATAGTGGCAACAGGTTGGTCAGTATCAAAGGTAACAGAGCTAAAGCTTCGGTTGGCCCAGAAACCTGATTGTGCTTCTTGCTCTTGAATTTTGTTATTGACGTATGTGTAATCTACGGTGGCAGTAAAGTCTTCGGTCGGGGCTAATTGCAATGTTAACTGAGCATTGGTGCGGTCACGTTCAAAGTCGGAGTGATAAAAACGTAAATCATTTGGGCGAGCAAACAGTTGTCCATCTGCAGGTACATTGGTTATTTGGCCATTAGTGTAATCTGCATTTTTTTCACCGTTTGGTCCATCTACGATCGAAAAAGACTGGTACTGCATAGTATCAGTATCAGCATTATAGCTAGGATTCCAGGTTTCGTAGTTCCAGCCACCTGTACCTGCGCGTGAAGCACCGCTATGACGAGATTGTTGACTGATAGTTAAGCCTACACCCCAAGTTGCGTCGTCGTTGGCATAACTAAAAATACCTGATATTTCAGGTGTTATGCTGTCACCTTGCTCTACTGTAGTATCAGCCAATAACTTACCGCCGACACTGGCATTAAATCCTTCTTTGTCTAACGGCTTAGCAGTAATAATATTGATAGTTGACCCAATACCGCCAGCGGTAATGTTGGCTTTGCCAGTTTTATATACTTCAACCGCACGCACACTTTCTGAGGCTAAGTTAGCAAAACTAAATGCACGACCCGAGCCGCCGCCATTACCATAGGCATCGGCTGCTGGCATCATACGACCATTCAAGGTCACCATATTATTATCGCCGCCAAAACCACGCACTGTGACTTTGTCACCTTCACCGTTATTACGGTCAATTGAAACACCTGTAATACGCTGCAATGATTCAGCTAAGTTTGAATCAGGGAATTTACCAATGTCTTCTGCAGAGATTGCATCGACGATACCTTTAGATTCACGTTTAATACTCATTGATTCTTGTAGGCTACCTCTTATCCCTCTTACCTGAATAACTTCTGTGTCGTCAGCTTGTTGTGCTAGGGCGGGAACCATGGTAACTGTACCAAGCATTAAACCTACGCTTGTTGCCAGCACGGATTTTTTAAATTGATTTGGTGATCTCATTGTACTTGTCCCTTTCGTTATTTTTTATTAACAGTGTTGTGTACATTGCTTCATTGATAAACAGTATCTTTCAACTGTAATCGATTCCAAAGGTAAAATTATGGTTAATAAATGTCAATAGCTTGTTAAAACCGCTCATTGTGTGTAATTTTGATAATATCGTGTGTTTTTGTTTGGTGGAGTTGTATTTTGTATATAAGTATTTGAATAATAAATGTTATTTTTATTATTTTAGAGCGTGTTTTATCAATTTTTTTATTTTTTATGTAAAATGTTTTTTATGTTATTTTTTTTGTTTGTTGTATTTCAGAAGAAAACTAATTTTATCTAATACATCAGTAAATCAGATATTTACTGATGTATTTAAGTCGAAGGGTTATGATATCTTTTCTACTGTTTGAATTACTTCGATTACGATTAAACTTTTCTATTTTGCTTGTATCTCATTAGATCTCTAGATAACCCAAACGCCTTCCTTGAAGGCGTTTTTTTAAATATGAAAGTTGATTTTATTTTGCTAAAACTGGCTGGCGCTCTTTCACCCATTGATTGCCCAATGCATCATTAATTATGACTTCCAAATAAACAGTATCATCAGCTGTTTCTGGGAAAACATAATCAATAATATTAAAGCTATAAGTGATGTACCAATTTGCATCATCATTTTCATTAGTAGGTTGTAATTGCCGTTCAAACTTGTCAAATTCCTTGGTTCCATCTTCATTAACAAAACGTATAGATACATTTAATGGATATGAGCCAAAAGTTGAATAGGCATAAATGTAGAGTTGATCACTTGACGTTAAAGGCAGTACTTGGATTAAAGGTTCATAAAAACCAACAGTAAAGTTTTTCATGACAACACTGCTACCGTCATCAGTTTGTTCATCTTGATCAACTACACCATCGACATTAAGATCTCTTTGATTGGATTCCTCGCCACCTTGTTGTAGTAATAGGGATGTGTAGTCGTAAATGGTATAATTGGCATTACAACTTAGGTTTAATAAGTATTCACCTTGCTCATTAGAAAATGCAAAATCGTATCCTGCATAAGGTAATTCGCCAGTTGGGATGGCATAAATTAGGTTTTTAACAGCCGGAGATCCGGCTTGGTACTCAGTTTTACCCGTTACTTGGCATTGCTGTGCGCGGTCAACAGTGACAATTTGCACTTCAGGATTTGCGCAATTCTCGCTTAAGGTAATTTCAGTGGCTTTATAACCAAAATTGTCAGTATTGTAGACATAAAGTTCAGCTGTTGAATCAGCTTGGGAAGATGTCTGTAATACCTTGATATCAGCTCGGCCGTTAGTGTCAGTAATAAAGTAACTAGAACTAAAGTCAAAAGATTGATCTTTATCACTTAAAAATCCTATTGTACTGCTTAAAACCTGTTGCTCATTATTTTGAACTTGAATGTTGGCGCACATATAAGTGGGCTCTTCAAATACAAGGGGGTAATCAAGATTCCACCATTTACGTAAAAATATCTCATTGGTTACCATTATTTCTAATGTAAAAGTGTGAGTACCGCAATCAAAATCAGTATTATTAGCGGCTACCTGAATGCCATTACCATCATAAACAGTGCCTTGACCTAATAAATCCCATAGGCCCGTGTTAGGGTTAGATGTGTAAACAGGTACTTGAAAGCCATCTTTACTTTCGTCACTGTCACCCAGTGAAGCCATAATCGGACAACTGGCAGTTGGAATTTCACGGTTAATAATCACAGGCTCTTCATCATCTAATTTAGTGCTGGTAGATGACAAGCCTCTAGTTGTAATGCGTTCTGCACGTTTCCTTTGTATGGCTTTTACAAGGGGCTCCCCTGTGTTTGTCTTGACTTCAGCGTAATCAAAAGCAACGGATACCAGTCGCTGTCCCGATGAGTCTTCATATTCTCCAGGGAAAAACTCTGCGTCTTCTGGGTTATTTGGATCATAAGATTTAGCGGCAACAGAAAGTGTTGTAGTGTCATCAGGTAATAGGCTACTGGGAATACTAATGGCTAATCCACCGGCACCGCCTTCATCTTCTAATGCAAAATTAAATCCGTCATTATTAATCCCAGAAATGGTTTGTGCTGTGGATACATTAACTTGGCTTACAACAAGCTGTTGTAACTTAGCATCAAAAATCACGTTGTTTTGGATCTTTAATCGACGGGAGTAACTGGTATATCCAGAAGCAGAAACTTCTATATTAATATAGGCTGGATCAAAACCTGTTAACTGGGTAGAAAAACGTAATTCATTGATATTCGGAATTTGCGAGGCTTCAGGTGTGCTTGAAGTCAATACTTGGTCAGTATCATCTAGCATAGTCACTATTATGTTTACATCTTCAGGTTCTATGTTTGTTACTGAGCCAGAGGTGTTAAATGAAAAATAGTGCCACTGACACTGCTTTCAATTTGCTCCGCGGGTGTGGTTGCTATTGCCGATATTATTACCGTGTCTGCAGGACTATCTTCATAACTATCATTTACTATTAACGTTGCGGTATATTCACCGGCTACATCTGGGGTTAAGCTAGGTGTGGCAGTATTTGCTGATGAAAGGGTTGTGCTACTGCCGTTTGGGGGGGTTAAGGACCAAGTGTAAGTTAATGGATCACTGTCACCATCACTACTGGCTATCCCTGAAAGTGTAACGCTTTGGTTAACTTCGGTATTAACACTTTGCCCAGCCTCAGCAATGGGAGTTTGATTAACTCTTATAATATTGACATTAACTGTGTCTGTATCTGTTGCACCATTATCGTCAACGACTTCGATAGTAAAGGACAAGGTTTCATCAGAGCTCACATCTGGTGCTAGAAAGGACGCAGTATTGCTGGATGAAGCATTTAAGGTGACATTGGTGCCTGCTGTTTGAGTCCATTGATATTGACTAATACTACCATCAGAATCACTGGCTGTAGCCGTTAGAGTGACAGTCGTTTGTTCGTCAGCGGTTATATTGCCAGCGGCACTGACTGTTGGACTCTGATTAGTTAGTTCTGAAATTTTATCCTTGGCCGATTCACTACAAGCTGAAACCAGAAATAGTAAGCTTATGCTGAGAGTTAGGTTAGCAAGGTTTTTTTTAGTTGCCACAGAAGACATGCGAAGTTCCTTTTCATCAATTATGAGTTGAATAAATAATAGCTAGTTGTCGATTAGTGTCCAGTGAAAATTTATGAACATTTGAAAATATTTGAGAGTCAGTGAGGGACTTTATTGGTCGTTATCTTCAAAGCGATCGTAATTCGCGTTATTATCTTTTTTGACTTTTGGTAGTTTGTCTTTGGCCGTTTGTTGTAGCAACAAGATATTGCCAATAATAAAACCTAAAATCAAAATAATAATGCCGCTGACTATCCAAGTATTCATGCTGTTCCTGTATTTAAAGCCCTTTATTTAACACAAAACGATTAAAAATAGTCTGCAGATTAGTGAGCACAGCTTCTGCACCATATATGTCTGAATTTATTATCGTTTCTTGTAAAGTTTGTAAGTCTAATTGGGCTACAATTTGTTCGGCGATTGGTGAATAACTTAGATGCCAAGGTTCGGCTGCTATACCGCCTTTATATTGATGATATGGCCGCGTAAACCCAAACTCATGAGCATGTTCAGATAACCAGATATTGAGTTTGGCACAAGGTCCTTCAGCTTCATACTCACTGCAAACCAATTGAAATTTGTGTTCGCTTTGTTCTACTGCGTGTTTATCATATACATCTAAATCCGTGCCCCAATGGTGGCGACTGGCGCCTGGTAACGCAGACCAAGTTAAAATTTTACAGGCCTTATCAAAATCTGTAAGTGTAGATATGTCTAAGGGGGTTTCGTTAATATCGAGAACCGGTGTTTTACCCGACCATTTGTTTTGCCAAATAAGTAACTGGCGCTCAAAACCGCGATAACTACTGACAATTTGTAAGTCTATGCCGTCTTTAATCGCAGCCCTCTGCATTTTTTGAAAGGCGTCACATACCTTAGGTAATAGTTTAAAACCTTGCTGACATTCCACCAACAAAGTTTCATCTTGTCCTACAATATGTGACTTAGGGATCATGCTAATAATCGCTGTAAAATATCTTGATAGATGTCAGCTAACGTTTCTAAATCAGACATTTTTACACATTCATCTATTTTATGAATAGTGGCATTGACTGGGCCCAATTCAATTACCTGTGCACCCGTTGGTGCGATGAAGCGACCGTCTGATGTGCCACCTGCTGTTGATAATGTTGTTTCTCTGCCCGTGCAATGTTTAATTGCTTGCTGGGTTGCTTCAACTAACTTTCCTGAGTCAGTTAGAAAGGGTTGGCCATTGAAGGTCCAATCAATATCGTATTCAAAATCGTGCTTATCTAATATATTTGTCACTTTTTCTATTAGCTGCTGGTCGGTCACTTCGGTAGAAAAGCGGAAGTTAAAACATACTTTTAATTCGCCTGGAATAACATTTCCAGCACCTGTGCCACCATTGATATTAGAGATTTGAAAACTAGTGGGAGGAAATGAAGCATTACCGTTATCCCAGTGAGTTTTAGCTAGTTCATCTAATGCTAATGCTGATGAATGAATAGGGTTGTTTGCTAGGTGAGGGTAGGCCACATGCCCTTGTATACCTTTCACTACTAGATCACCCGTTAAAGAACCACGACGACCATTTTTAACTATGTCACCCACTTCTGTGGTACTGGAAGGTTCGCCAACTAAACACCAAGTCATTTTTTCATTTCTGGCTTCTAAGGTGTCAATCACTTTAGTGGTGCCATTAATAAAAGGCCCTTCTTCATCACTAGTGATTAAAAATGCAATAGAGCCTTTGTGATCAGGGTTGTTTTTCACAAACTTTTCGGTGGCCACTAACATAGCCGCGAGGCTACCTTTCATATCAGCGGCACCTCTACCATGTAGATAACCATCTTTTTCTGTCGCAGTAAAAGGAGGTGTTTGCCATGCACTTTCAGGACCAGAGGGCACAACATCTGTATGCCCAGCAAAACAAAATACAGGATCTTCTGTGCCTTTACGTGCCCAGATATTTTTAGTGTCATTAAAGGTCAAATCTTCAATGTTAAATCCTAATGGCTGAAGAATTTCTGCCATTAGATCCTGGCAACCAGCGTCTTCTGGGGTAACTGACTTTTTGTTGATTAAGGCTTTGGTAAGGCCAATGACTGAATCTGTCATAATAAAATCTCTTCATATTGTTCGGCTTTAAAGCCTATAAAGTATTGCCCTTGATGAATTAAAACAGGACGTTTAATCATAGCGGGCTGTTCAAGCATCAAGGCAATTGCCGATGCTTGATCTAGGTTTTGTTTTTGTTGTTCTGATAATTGGCGAAAAGTAGTACCACGTTTATTCAACAATACTTCCCAGCCAAGATTTTGTTCTGCTTCTGTTAACCACGCAATATCTAAACCATCTTGTCGGTAGTCATGATAAGTAAATTCTATATTATTATTGGTTAACCAAGTTTTGGCTTTTTTAATACTATCGCAGTTTTTAATGCCATACAGGGTAGTCATGTCATTCCGTTTATATAAATCAATTTGTCGCGGACTATAACGAGAAAGGGCTGTTCAGGTAAAGGTTAGGGCTGTATTTTTTCGAAATTAAATATAAACCGTTAGAATACTATCCTCTCCTGCGATGACTGAATAATAGTGTCCTTGTATACCTTTTACTTTGTCACTGTTGATAACTGTAATAGGGCACAACACACTGGATAATTGTTGTTTCATTTTGACTAATGAGAACTCAGCTAATATATCACCTTGTTTAAAGGTATCACCGGTTTTTACTGTTCGTTTAAAACCTTCTGCCATCATAAGATGAGAATCTATGCCCAGTTGAATTTGTAGTTGTAAGCCATTTTGAGCTTTAATTCTAAGTTGATTAGCTAATGTTGTAAAAGACAAAACCGAACCATTAAAAGGCGCTATGACTTGATATCCAGAGGGATTGATGGCTATACCTTCACCAAACAGTCTTTCTTGAAATAGTGCATTAGGTACTGTATCTAAAGTCATAACTGTACCACTGATTGGACTTCGAATAGATAATGCCTTGGTATGTTGAGGTATGTTCTCAATCTCTACTAATTTAGCTAATGTCGCCATGTATAATTATTCTTGTATCTGTCTATTTAGTCAGTATAACCTTAATACAACTTAGGTATAAAACAGAAATACTGAACAAGATCAGTGAAATAGTGAGTTTATCCACCATATCTGTGGATAACTCTGTTGAGTACTGTTTATATGTGTCTTAATTTATTGATATATAAGGATAAAGTTATGCTGTTCGGAAAATGCACTATTCCCCCCAATGTGGATCAATTCCGGCTAATTAGCTTGTTTTATGCGCATAATGAAAATGAGTAATGTCAGTGTTAGATATTTATGCAGGAAAAAAGGCTTTTAAAAGGATTCAACAACAGGGGTTTAGTGCTGATTTGTTTGATTATATTTTAGGGGCTTCTGGAGGGCCTAAATGGTTTATATTAGCGGGTCTTGATCGTTTTATTTTTGCTGAGTTTTTTGCCAATAGGCACAAACCGATTCAGGCTATTGGTTCTTCTGCTGGTGCTTTTCGTATGGCATGTTTTGCTCAAGATGATCCTCTTGCTGCGATTAATAGGCTAGCAGATAGATACTCTCATACTGTTTATTCTGACAGACCCAATTCTAAAGAAATAACAGAAAAAGGTAACGCTCTGTTAGAATTTGTTTTGGGTGATGATGGAGCACAACAGATCCTAAAGAATAAAATAGTAAAAGCGCACTTTGTTGTGGCTAAATGCAAAGGGCTCACAAAATTTTCCTCTAAAAGTTTGCAAATGACGGGCTTAGCAATGAGTGCTGGGGCTAATTTTTTTAATCGTAAATATTTATCTCATTTCTATCAAAGATATATTTTCTCTAGCCCTAATAGTCACTTAGAAATTAATGATCCTTATCAAATGGGCTGTACTACAGTGTCATTAAAGCAAAATAATTTAAAAGACGCTTTAATGGCTTCTGGCTCAATTCCAATTATTATAAATGGGGTGAAAAATATTGCTGGTGCCTCTAAAGGGGTATATAGAGATGGGGGGCTCATAGATTATCATTTCGATCTGTCCTTTGGTCCTAGTGATGGTTTGATTCTATATCCCCATTTTTATTCTAAAGTTATTCCAGGTTGGTTTGATAAATCTTTAAAGAATCGTTTAGCCCATAGCAGTAGTTACGACAACGTAGTCATGTTAGTGCCTTCTGATGAATTTATTTATAATCTGCCATTTCATAAAATTCCGGATAGAAAAGATTTTGAAACAATGCCGTCTACACAGCGAATTAGTTATTGGCAAGAGGTTATTGGTAAAAGCAATCAGCTTGCAGATGTGTTTCAAATTATGTGCCAAAACAATGATTTTTTACATAGTATTAAGCATTTATGATTGAATAATGTAAATCATGAATCAAATAGTTTTGCATATGTAAAATATAATGTTTATTCATGATGTAAGGTGTGTAATAATATTTGTAATTGATCTCTCATCCTTGGTTTATTGGAAAATCAATTTAGTCAAATTCGGTAACTAGTTCGTTTTTATTTGTAATAACTCTTTTTTTATTGTTTTCAGGTATTTCTATCAATTATTACCTTTACAAACCACACTTAGTTGCTGTAAATTGTTAACAATAAACTGTAATTAATTGGTTTAGTCTGGAATGAATAAAAATAAAATCACTTCAATTGATATTGAATTATACAACATACCTCTTTCAGAGGTGTTATCTGATGCTAAACATGGCGACCACACTCATTTTGAATTAGTGCTTTGTCGTGTGACCTGTGAAGATGGTACCCAAGGCGTAGGTTATACCTATACCGGAGGGAAAGGTGGTCGTGCAATTTACTCTTTATTACATGACGAGATGCGCCCACTATTAACCGGTAAAGACGCATCAGAGATAGATCTTATCTGGGATAAATTACAGTGGGAATATCACTATGTAGGGCGTGGTGGCATTTTAAGTTTTGCTATCTCTGCTGTAGATATTGCTTTATGGGACATCAAGTGTAAACGCCTTGGCCAACCACTATGGAAAGTTGCAGGCGGCGCCAGTAATAAAACCAACTGTTATGCTGGTGGTATCGATCTTAACTTTACCGAACAAAAACTACTTAATAATATTCAAGGATATTTAGACCGCGGATTTGAAGCCGTTAAAATTAAAGTCGGCAAAGATGATTATTTAGAAGATGTGAGCCGTGTGGCTGCCGTTAGAAAGGTAATAGGTCCAGACCGTGTATTCATGGTTGACGCTAATTATTCTTTATCAGTGCAAGATGCAATTCGCTTTGGCAAGGCTATTGAAGAATATGATATTACTTGGTTCGAAGAACCAACCATTCCTGATGATTATCTCGGTTTTGCTGAAATATCAGACGCTATTAATATTCCGTTAGCTATGGGAGAAAACTTACATACTTTTCATGAATTTGAATACGCAGTCGCCCAAGCTAAATTAGGCTTTTTACAGCCTGATGCGTCTAATATAGGTGGCATTACTGGCTTTTTACAGGTCGCTAAATTAGGAGCCAAACATGGTCTTCCTTTATGTAGTCATGGCATGCATGAATTACATGTGTCTTTGTTAGCGTCTCAAGCTCACTCCGCTTATTTAGAAGTACACTCTTTTCCAATTGATGAATACACCCATCATCCGTTACAACTCGATAATAATGGCTATGCAGTAGCTCCAGATGTGCCCGGTACTGGGGTAGTGTTTGATGATGCGTTGTTAGCACCCCATTTAGTCATGAAATCTTAAGGTAAAAAATTATGCAAGCTGCTCAATATATAGGTAACAAATCATTCTCAGTGGTCGAAGGAACGTCTATCGCTCCAGAAGCGGGTGAGGTTCGTTTGAACGTGGGTTATGTAGGTATCTGTGGTACAGATATGCACATTTATCATGGCGTAATGGATCAACGTGTGTCTATTCCACAAACTATCGGCCATGAAATTTCAGGCGTTGTAGCTGAAATTGGTGCCGGTGTGACCGGTTTCACTGTTGGCGAAAAAGTAGTTGTTCGTCCTCTTGATTGGTGTGGTGAATGTCCTACTTGTAATGCTGGTTTAACGCATATTTGTCAAAACCTTAAATTTATGGGCATTGATACTCCTGGGGCTTTCCAATCAAGTTGGACTGTAAAAGCACGTACTTTACATAAATTACCTGCAACCGTTGACCTTAAACAAGGTGCACTAGTTGAGCCTTTATCTGTTGCTTGTCACGATGTGCGTCGTTCACGCTTGAAAGCAGGTGAAAAAGTGGTAGTACTAGGTGGTGGCCCAATTGGTCAACTTGTTGCCGCTGTAGCAAAAAGTGTAGGTGCTGAAGTATTGGTTTCTGAACCTAACGAAAGCCGTCGTGCATTTGCCGACGAACTAGGTGTTAAATCAATTAACCCTATCGAACAAGACCTAGCTGCTTTTGTAGATGAGTGGACAGGTACTAAAGGCGCAGACGTAGTATTTGAAGTGTCTGGTGTAAAACCTGCGATTGATGCTATGACTCAAGTCGCTGGTCGTCGCGGCCGTATCGTTATGGTGGCAATTCATAGCACTAAACCTGAAATTGACTTGTTCCAATTCTTCTGGAAAGAATTAGAACTACTTGGTGCGCGTGTATACGAAGCAGAAGATTTTGATTGGGCAATTGAATTAATTGCATCAGGTCAAATTGATCTTAAACCATTTATTAGCTCAGTCAGTCCGTTAGCTGATATTGGAACTGCATTTGCTAGCATGGATGGGAATCCTGAAGGCATGAAAGCATTGGTTGAATGTAACGCAGAATAGTTTGATTTTAGACACAGGATTTTAGAAATGAATAAGATGTTTGAAAAATTTAGTTTAGAAGGCAAAGTTGCTTTAGTTACCGGTTGTAAACGTGGCATTGGTAAAGGTATTGCTTTAGGTTTAGCTGAAGCAGGCGCCGACATTATTGGTGTATCTGCTAGTTTAGAGCTTGAAGGCTCTGATGTTGAAAAAGAAGTAAAAGCTCTAGGCAAAAACTTTAAAGCTTACCAATGTGACTTCGGTGATCGTGATGCTTTATATGCTTTCATCAAAGAAGTTAAAGCGGACTTCCCAAAAATTGATATCTTAATTAACAATGCAGGCACCATCCTACGTGCCCCTGCTGCTGAGCATGGCGATGATTTATGGGATAAAGTAATTGATGTTAACTTGAACTCTCAATTTATTCTTAGCCGTGAAATTGGTAAAGAAATGGTTAACCGTGGTGAAGGAAAAATTATCTTTACCGCTTCATTGTTAACTTTCCAAGGTGGTATTACCGTTCCTGGTTATGCGGCAAGTAAAGGCGCAATTGGTCAACTAGTGATGGCATTGTCGAACGAGTGGGCTGGTAAAGGCGTTAATGTTAATGCGATTGCACCTGGCTATATCGATACAGATAACACGGAAGCACTTCGTGCAGATGCTGAGCGTAATGCTGCCATCTTAGGGCGTATTCCACAAGGTCGCTGGGGAAATCCTGAAGACTTTAAAGGTCCAGCTGTTTTCTTGGCTTCAGAAGCAGCAAGTTATGTGAATGGCGCTATCTTGTTGGTAGACGGTGGCTGGATGGGTCGATAGTTTACTATCGATACTGAAAAAGTTAATTAATCCGATTAATCGCCTAACGGTTAGTCGGATTTTTGTTATAGGAAATTATCTATGAACTTTCAAAATAATGTAAATTTCATCAATGGTGAATATATTGCCTCTAAAGCCGAAGGCATCATTGAAATATTAAGCCCTTCTACGGGCAAAAAAATTGGTGAAATCCCTAAAGGTTGTGCTGAAGATGCACAATATGCCCTTGAAACTGCAGATGCAGGTCAAAAGAAATGGGCTAAGCTAACCGCTCGTACTCGCCAGAATATATTACGTAATTTCGCCAATAAAATTCGCGAAAATAAAGATATTCTTGCGCCTATGTTAGTAGCAGAACAAGGTAAATTATTATCAGTGGCACAGATGGAAGTAGACGTTACTGCGACTTTTATTGATTATGCTTGTGACAATGCGTTAACCATTGAAGGGGATATTCTTCCTTCAGATAATCTAGATGAAAAAATTTATATTCATAAGGTGCCGCGTGGTGTTGTAGTCGGTATTACTGCATGGAATTTCCCTTTAGCTCTGGCCGGTCGTAAGATTGGTCCTGCGTTGATCACAGGTAACTCTATTGTGCTAAAACCCACACAAGAAACTCCATTAGCGACGACTGAATTAGGTCGGATCGCTAACGAAGCTGGTATTCCTGCTGGCGTGTTGAACGTCATTAACGGTTCTGGCTCAGTAGTGGGCCAAGCCTTGTGTGAAAGTCCAATTACTAAAATGATTACCATGACAGGCTCTACTGCGGCAGGTAAGCAGATTTATAAAACTTCAGCTGAGTACATGACCCCTGTCATGCTGGAGCTAGGTGGTAAAGCACCTATGGTGGTTATGGCAGATGCTGACTTAGATAAAGCAGTTGAAGGTGCTCTATGGGGACGTTTTGCTAACTGTGGACAAGTGTGTACGTGTGTTGAGCGTTTATACGTGCAAGAAAGTGTATATGAAAAATTCATGGCTAAGTTTGTACCAGCGGTTGAAGCCCTTAAAGTGGGTGACCCAATGAACCCAGAAACTCAAATGGGCCCTAAGTGTAACCAACGTGAAATTGATAACATAGATCACATAGTTCAAGAAAGCCTCAAACAAGGTGCGACTCTAGCTACTGGTGGTAAAGTTGCTTCGGTAGCAGGTTTTGAAGGCGGTTGTTGGTATGAACCCACATTATTGGTTGATGTAGCGCAAGATAATATTGCTGTACATGAAGAAACCTTTGGCCCTGTACTACCTATCGTTAAAGTTAAAGATATGGATCAAGCCATTGAATACTGTAATGACAGTATCTATGGTCTTAGTGCCTATATTTTCACTGAAAACTTCTTTGATATTAATAAAGCAATCAACGAATTAGAAGTCGGTGAAGTCTATGTAAACCGTGGTATGGGTGAGCAACACCAAGGTTTCCATAATGGTTGGAAACAAAGTGGTTTTGGTGGCGAAGACGGTAAATTCGGTCTTGAGCAATACCTAGAGAAGAAAACGGTTTATATCAACGAAGCGTAAGTTTTATTGAGTAACCAATGATTTAAATGGCTAAGGTGAAAACCTTAGCCATTTTTTTATGCGCGATGAAAATAATAAGGTTGGATATAATAAGTTAAGCTTTTAACTTTTCTAGCATCTAGCATCTAGCATCTAGCATTATTTTAACCAACTCGAAGCTAACTCTTGGTCAAAGATTTTTAACGAAATTGAATCTGTTATCACGGGGTTGACTGTAAATATCAGTTTTTTCACTTTCTTATCTCTTAATACGATTAACTCTACAGTTTGTTCTACTCTTAAGTTATTTAGAATATGTTTTATCTCTGTTTTACTAACTTGCCAATTATTCAGTGCAATCAGTACATCACCTACTTGTAGTCCAGCTTTATAAGCACTGCTGTGTTCGGTCACTTGATTAATGACAACACCTACTTCTTTATCAGTGACTTGGGCGCCAAAATCAAATAAGAAAGGTTCGCTGTTAGTGTCCCCCCCTTTATCATCAATACTGGCTTTAGCGCTGTAATTGACTTTTACTCCGTACTTATTTAATAGGTTTTCGAAAGGTAATTCAGCAGTAGAATATAAAGCCGAAGACAAAAACTCACTGAGATCGAGCCCCAGTTGTTCTTTTAATATTTTATCTATGACCTGGTTGTTAGTGGGGATATTAGTTTTGCCATGAGCCTGCCACAAATAGCGCATAACATCATCTAAGCTAGATTTTTGATCACTGCCTAAGCGAATGCTCAAATCCAAACACATAGCGAGCACTGCACCTTTATTGTAATAACTGACAATATTATTAATGGCCCCTTCGTCTTGTTTATAAAACTTGGTCCAAGCATCAAAGCTAGATTCGGTAATACTTTGTTTAAGCCGACCTTGGTTACGGACTAAACGAGTGAGATTTTTCGCCATTACTTTTAAGTATTCAGCCTCTGTGACTAAACCAGAGCGTAATAGAGATAAATCGTCGTAATAACTGGTAAAACCTTCGTAAATCCATAATTGTTCGGTATATTTTTCGCTATCTAATGTTGCCGCAAATAAAGCCTCTGGTTTAATTCGTTTCACATGCCAGGTATGAAGAAACTCATGACTACACAGGCTGAGAAATAATTGGTATCCATCAGTCATTTTTTGTTTTTGATAAGGACTGGGTAAATCTTTACGACTAAACATTAAGGCTGTCGAACTTATATGTTCTAAGCCACCAAAAGCATTATCAGTTAACAGGGTAATAAATTGATAATGTGTAATGGGCGGATTGTCATTAAAGAATCCAATTTGATGCTTACAGACTTTAGTTAGATCTTGTTTTAAACGTTGAGTATCTGCTTGATGACCGCCAGCTAAAATAAGTTCAAATTCTACCCCAGATGTATTAAATTTGATGGTATTAAACTCACCCAATAATACGGGATGGTCAATGAGTTCATCATAATTTTTCGCCCAATATTCTCCAAATGAATGGGATAAAGGCTGGGTAGATGGCATAGTTGTGGCAACTTGCCAGTGGCCTAGTGCATTATCTTCTGGTTTAATGAGTTCTATGGAAGATGGTTGATCCGTTTGGCCTTCAACAGCTAAAAACATATTGGTACCATTAAAAAAAGCATATTCGTCATTGACGTAGGCACCTCTGACAGATAAATCGAAAGCATAAACCTGATAATAAACATGTATTCTTGTGGGGCAGGACGCTAGTTGCCAGCTTTGTTTATCTAGTTTATTAATGATTATTTGTTGCCCATAATCATCTTCTGCATTAAGTGTGATAATATTTTTGGCAAAGTCTCGGATCATGTAACTACCTGGGATCCAAGCGGGTAAAGAGAGTATTTGTCCTGATTTTTCAGGCTTATCTATAGTTAATTTAACTTGGAGAATATGTCCTGCAATTGAGAGTACTTTCACTTGATAGTGGATGTGTGACTGTGGTTTATGCATAGATTATTCTCTTGTTATTTTTAAAAAGTTTTAGTTGACCTAATAATTACATAATTTAATTCTTAGGTTGTTGTTTTTATAAAGTTTATTTACCCTCCATGGGTAATAAAAACAATAATTTCTGGGAACACTAGGTAAATGGCAATTTTGCACGAAAAAGTAGGATTAACGAATGCAGACGTTAGAAAAATAAAATCTATGCGTCCAGGCCGCCCTGTGGACTTACAGATTACAACTAATAACGGTATAAAACGTGTGCGCAGTGAATTTGTCGGCATGGACGGTAAACGCTGCCTTATCATTAAATTTCCAGATGAAAATAAATGGGGCAGGTTAAAAGAATCCATCTTTAAAGATATGAACATGATTGTTAGATATATTCTTGAAGATGATACTGGTGAAATTATTGCGTTTAAAGTGAAAGTTTTATTAGTTGCTACAACACCAACAGATTTAATCTTTACGTCTTTCCCAGTGGCTATTCAAAGTCATGATCTGCGAGCAGAGCCTAGGGCTCAGACAAGTATTGCAGTAAAACTAGAAGATGTAGCAACAGGTGAAATATTATGTAAATGTGTGGTGGTTGATATTTCTAAGAATGGCTGCCGTATCAGTATCGATAAAAAAGTGTTAGAAAATAAACCAGAATTATATCAAACAATTAAAATGCATTTTTTAGCTTCAACAAATAATGTGAATCAATTAGTTGGAACCATTCAAAGTACTAAAGTTGATGAAGTTTCAAGGTTTTATGGGATTAAGTTCGCCACTGAAGAATCAGAAGTGAAACAATTATTAAAAGAAATCATGGTGGTGGCTGATTAGTTTTAGTTATTGATAAATTAGTGTTAGTTTTGATTGATGCTTGACTGCCTAATTGTTAGATTAAAGTTAATGGGAATTATTTGAGATTAATATGCGACAAATAGATAGATTACTTAGGGAATATGGCGAGAGTCATCAAAATAGGTCGAATATTTATATTCACGCAGTAGCTGTGCCGGCAATTTATTTTGTCACTTTAGCTTTGTTATGGTCAATTCCTACTCCCAGTTTGTTAGATTATTTTAGTGTCTCTTGGGCACATGTCTGTGTTATCCCTGTTTTATATTATTACTTTAAATTGTCGGGGCCTATTGGTGCGGCAATGACGTTTTTGACTATTATTTCTTTTTTCTGCATCAAACTATTAGTGATGCTGAATATATCAGTCTGGCAATTTAGCTTAGCTTTGTTTGTTATTATGTGGATCTTACAGTTTGTCGGACACCATATTGAAGGTAAAAAACCAAGTTTTCTAAAAGATATACAGTTTTTACTAGTGGGACCTGCATGGTGGTGGGTACATTGGTTGAAAAGGTTAAACATTAATTATTAAGAGCAATCATTAATAATTTTTCTTTCACTGAGCAATTAGCAGCTTTGCTTGGTTCAAGCAGATATTCCCTATAACACTTGCGATAAAATGGTATTTAGTTAAGACCAAGCTCAAACGTGTTACTTGTTAATTTAGTACAATCCGTGTTTAATTTTTTGTAATTTGGGGATATACGTGCCGCAATGGGAAAAGCTGGTTGATAGTCGAGAAAGACTATTTTGGACTTTGCATACTGCAGGTTGGGCTGGTTTTGCAATTATCTATTATATAGGTTCTTTTTTACACGATATGCGTAATATTTGGGTCTTTGTGATTGCGTTGAATGCCTATGCGGGTTGGTTGTTAACAATTCCTCTTCGTTATATTTATCGCAAAGCGTTAACTCTTAAGCCTATGCAAATGTTGTTGCTGGTGGCTATTAGTTTATACATAACAGCTCTATTTTGGGCCTTGATTAAAAACATCAATTATTGGGAGATTTATAAAAAAGGTTATCGCCCTGAAGACTGGTATATGTATTTCTCCAACACAGTGAACTCTATTATTATGATTGGCTGTTGGACAGGAGCATATTTTGGCATCAAAAATTATCAGATGTTGCTTAAGGAAAAACAAAATGTGTTAAAGGCTTCTTCTATGGCCCATCAAGCGCATATTAAAATGTTGCGTTATCAACTTAATCCTCATTTTTTGTTTAATACACTGAATGCTATTTCTACACTTATCTTGATGAAAGACAATAAAACAGCTGGGGCTATGGTGAATAGACTGAGCGACTTTTTACGTTATTCTCTAGATAAAGATCCCATTAGAAAAGTGCCTTTAATGCAAGAAATACAGGCCTTAAAATTATATCTGCAGATTGAAAAAGTCAGGTTTGAGGAAAGGTTAACTGTGATTTGGGACATAGAAGAAGACAGTTCTAAGGCATTAGTACCAAGTTTAATTCTACAACCACTTATAGAAAACTCGATTAAATATGCCATTTCTAAAATGCAAGGAGATGGAGAGATCCATATCTCAGCTAAATCTTTTGCTGGGGATTTAATGTTAGTAGTGACTGATAATGGTCCTGGCGCAGAGATAAATAATGGTCAATTGCCCACTAGACCTGGTGGAGGAGTGGGGTTAGTCAATATTAAAGATCGTCTTGAAGCCTTGTATAAAGATGATTATTCGTTTGTAATTTGTCATAACATGCCAACCGGGATCAAAATTAATATTCGTATACCTTACGAAATAAGCGAGAGCATAATTGAAAATTAATACATTGATAGTGGATGATGAGCCTTTAGCACGAAAGGGCTTGTCTATACGTTTATCTGAATATGACAATATTGAATTAGTCGGTGAATGTAAAAATGGCAATGAGGCCATTGATCTTATCCCTAAAGTTAAACCTGATTTAATTTTTTTAGATATACAAATGCCTGGCTTAAATGGTTTTCAAGTTATTAATCGGTTAAGAGAGTTACAACAATCTATTCCATTAATTGTCTTTGTTACTGCTTACGATTCTTATGCAATTAAAGCGTTTGAGATACACGCTTTAGATTACTTATTAAAACCGGTTGATGATGACAGATTAAATGAGGCGATTAATAAAGCCTGTATGACGTTGGCCATCAAAGAAAAAAGCGGACAGAATGAAAAGTTAGTGCAACTAGTGGCGGGTTTGACTGGCGATGATTGCGAAGATATTTTACGTAAACTGGCGAGTGGAGAAAATATTGAAAGTCAGGTGTTTCCTGACGTTTTGGCGATTAAAGATGGCTCTGAGGTGACTCGAGTTGCAGTCAAAGATGTGCAGTGGATTGATGCCGCTGGTGATTATATGTGTGTGCATGCTGCCGAGCAAACTCACATAATGCGTCGTACTATGAAAGAGTTAGAGAAAGACTTAGATCCTAAAAAGTTTGTGCGTATTCATCGTTCGGCCATAGTGAACATAAATTACGTACAAAAATTGGTGAGTCATATCAGTGGCGAGTACCATCTGATTTTAACTAATGGCGAAGAATTAAAGGTCAGTAGAAGTCATAGAGATAGAGTTAAAACAATGATAAAACTCTAATTCTGTTTTGGAAATTTAAAACAATTAGTTGACTGAAAGCATGATAAAAAAGACTCATAGCATCAATGACTATTAATAAAGTTAATAATCTTTTGGTTAGTGATTTTAGCTTGATCAACACTCAAAAAATGTCCAGCATCTTTAATAATCTTTGTCGTCACATTAGGTAAGTGTTTGTTTGCCGTTTCGATACTATCCTTATCATTGATGATGTCCTTATCGCCAATGAGAAGTAGCACTGGGATATTAATCTTAGCTATTTCTTCATCTGAAAAAGGCTGCATATGCCGTGCTAATGACGGAAAAGATGCATTCTTTATTGCCCTAAAATACTGGTCTATATAAAGTTGATCTAGCTTCTCTAAATTGTTAGACATTGTACTTAGAATATCGGGTAAATCTTTTTTATTAGGGCTTGTCATAAATAGTAAATTTGAAAACATATCAAAACTTGGACTAATCCAAGTGAAAGTTTGAGCGGGACTTAATAATGCTAAATGAGAAAACCTAGACTTATCTGTTGCTACTAGCTGTGTGGCTAACCAGCCCCCTTGTGAAGCGCCAACCAGTATAATCTTCGCTAGTTTTAATTGGTCAAATACTTCAAAGTGCCAATTAACTGCTTGTTCAACTGAGTTCAGCTCTTGGCTTGGACTAGACTTTCCTGAATCCCAGATATAATCAATAGCATAGACACGGTAGTCTTTTGATAGTGCCTTTATATTTGGATACCACATGGTCGAACTTGCATTCATTCCGTGTAATAGAACTAAGGGAGGAGCTTGGCTTGGGCCAGCAATGATAATATGTGCTTCACCGGCTGATGTTTTGAGCCGCCTTTGTTCAAAGGGGACTTCCCACAAAGTTAACGTTCGGTTATAGAGCTCATCGTAACTTAACTCGTCTGCTGATTTTTCGACTAGATGTTTATACTGCCCACCTGATCTTTGTTTAGAATTACCTGTGTCGCAACCTGTGATAAGGATAATTAACAATAATAGGATGAAAATAGTCGAATGCATAAATTAACTAAGGCACTTATTAAATAGGGAAACCAAGTTCACAATGAGTTGTACTGGTTTAAGGTTAGAGAAACATATTCTTGTCAGTGATTATATATTAACGAGTTAGTCGTTATTTTTCAGCCATAAACAATACACTAATTCTGAGCAAATTAGACGTTTATTACCTGAGCTCGAGTTAATAAGTGTCGTGTAAATTTAATATTATATTTAAATCCAAAGGTTAAAAATATACATTCATTTTAATTTGTATCACTTCTTACTTGATGATGAAATTTTCGTGGATAGTAAGGCGAGTGTTGTTACCCTACAGCGGGCTATGGTTAGTCAATGCAGCACCGCTAGGCAAAAAAGAAGGTTATTCACAGACTCGGCTTAACCGGAACTCTGGTGATTATTCTATGTTTTCGTTTTGACAACTCCAGCAAACCTCAAATGATTCTGCATTCTGTTCAGAACATTTAGAGCATATCCATTTTTTATCTTGGGTTGTATCGAAAGATTGGAGTAGTTCTGAGGCGTTTGTATAGTCTTTGTCATCTACCCAGAGTTCAAGCCAAACCTGATGTCCAGGAATAGCACTTCCTGATGTATGCCCGTTCCTAATTTCGACTTCTATTCCTGCGTTTTCTAGTACATTTTTTGAATTTATTGCTAATAGGCGATTTTCATTAGTATATATTTGTCTCATAAATTATTCCTTTAAACACGCTAAGACTAGAAATATAGTCTTAGCCAAGTATACATAAACCAGTGCTAATACCAATCTAGTTAAATAATTGGTCGCATTCTGAGTAACTAACCTGAATACTGGATAAGCCGAACCTCTCGATAACGCTCTTTTTGTGCCTAGCGGCGTTGGATTGTCTAGCAATAACACGTTATTACGTACGATAATCCGCCTTACTATACACGAAAAAATTTCGTCACCGAGTAAGCATTCATGTGAGGTGAATTGGGTGAATGTTATTAAGTTATTGAATTTTAATAATAAATTAAGATTGGACGATACTTCTTATCCAGAACTCAGGTTAACTACTAATTTAGCTAGAATGGTATAAGTCAACGGAATTTCATTCTACTTTAGCTTATAAAATAAAGGCAACTGAACAGAGGGGATGTTAAGTATTAGTAGCAGGTAAGATTAAAATAAACAATGGCTGGGTTTCTACCATCTCTTTAAACTGGGCTTAGGTTATGTAATGTTTTTTATCAGAACCATGCTGTTTAGTCTGTATCACGCTGCCCCAATCTGCTTTTTTGCTGTATTCTTGATGTCACTTTGCAAATTCAATTTTTATATATTTTTCTGAAGGTCTTGTGCGTAAAACTGATTTGGATCCTAATAAACATTGGTATGGATTTGCCTTATCTTTGTTGACTGCTTTGTTGTGGGGTGTACTTCCCATATTTTTAAAATTGAGTTTAGAAGTCATGGATGCTGTGACTATCACTTGGTATCGATTTCTAGTCGCGGGTGTTTTTGTTTTTATAGTTCTGTATAAAAGCCGCTCCCTACCTCAATTAGCTGTAATTAAAAGTCGTAAAGGTGGCTGGTTAATTTTAGTCAGTTTTTTATTAGTGGCTAATTATGTGTCATATGTTCAAGGTTTAGAGTATTTAAATCCTGAATCAGCATTAGTTATTATGCAGCTTGCGCCATTTTTATTGATGTTGGGTAGCATTATCTTCTTCTCTGAACGATTTAGTCGCTTAGAGTGTGTTGGGGCTTGTTTATTGCTTTTAGGTTTAATTTTATTTTTTAATGATAGATTAGCCACATTGTTTTTAGCTTTAAATGAATACACTCTGGGTGTGTTAATTATTGTTTTCTCAGCTGTTGCTTGGGCTGGTTATGCTTTAATGCAAAAGTCATTATTAAAATCTTTTTCAGCTAAACAATTAACTCTATATATTTATTTGATTGGTATGCTTATGTTACTGCCATTTGTTAACGTCCAGCTTTTGTCTGGTCTTGATGCAGTGCATGTATTCGCATTAATTTTTTGTTGTCTCAATACTATAGTGGGCTACGGTGCTTTTACTGAGGCTTTAAGTATTTGGCAAGCATCGAAAGTCGGGGCGATAATTACTTTGGCGCCGGTTTTTACCTTTATCAGTATGTATTTTGCAGTAGAATTCATGCCACAGCATTTTGTTGCCAGCGAACTAGATAAGTGGGCCTATATTGGTGGGGCGATTGTGGTTATGGGCTCTGCAATCACTTCATTAGGCAAGGCTAGCCGTTAGGTTTTCAATTATTTCTAATATTTGAATTTGTACCAAGAAGGAAATGAGTTTGTTTGATTTTTGTGTAGTAGGTGGAGGAATGGTAGGTTCGGCTATTGCCTTAGGATTGGGAGCGATGGGTTTTGATGTTGCCTTAATCGAAACGAACAAACCTGCTGATTTTTCTGCTTCTCAAGCTCCAGACATGCGAGTCTCTGCTATTAGTTTAACTTCAGAAAAATTACTCACGGATCTTGGTGCATGGTCTTTTATCGAGAAAATGAGGCTGTGTGAATACAAACGTTTATCAGTATGGAATAAAAGTACTTGTCGCACTGATTTTGATTGTCACTCAGTAGGCACCAGTCATTTAGGCCATATTGTTGAGAACCGAATTATTCAATTAGGACTACACCAAGCTATAGCTGAGGTGGGTAATATCCGTTGTTTTTGGAATCAACCTTTAGTATCAATTAACCCTAAAGGTCAAACTCAGTTGATACTTGCTGATGGTCAACAGATCGATAGCAAAATTATCATCGGAGCTGATGGTGGTAATTCTAAGGTTCGACAGGCAAGTAATATTGGTGTGCAAGGATGGCAATATGCGCAACAGGCATTAGGCATTACTATTAAAACGGATATTGCTAGTCAAGATATCACTTGGCAACAATTTACCGCTAATGGTCCTCTGGCTTTTTTACCCTTGTATGACGGATATGGTTCGTTAGTTTGGTATAACAGTGTGAAAAATATTAAGTGGTTAAAAACCTTATCAAATGAAAAACTTAAACAACAAATCATTCAGGTTTTTCCTGACGAATTAGTAGATTTTGAGGTGTTATCAACAGCCAGTTTTGGTCTAACTAGAATGCACGCTAATCAATATTATAAACATAACAGTGTGTTGATCGGAGATGCGGCGCATACTATCAACCCATTAGCTGGGCAGGGAGTGAATTTAGGTTTTAAGGATGTTGGGTCGTTGCTTACCCAATTAGCAAGCTGTGTTAGAGTGCATGGCCGTTCACAGGCATTAACGGATACTAATCGACAGCTCTGGTTAAATGCCTACGAGAAAGATCGTCGCACGGATAATTTAATTATGATGACAGCTATGGATAGCCTTTATGCCATTTTTAGCAACGATAATACTCCTTTATCATTACTCAGAAATTTAGGTTTAAAATTAGCTAACAGTTCAGGCCCGCTAAAAAAACAAGCATTAAAGTATGCTATGGGATTAGTGTAATGACGGTATTGCTTATCTTAGGTGTATTATTTATTGCTCTAGTGGTACTAGTGCCATTAATTGAGCGAGCTAATTTTAATTTGTCCAATCAACAAATGAGTAAGTTTGGTCGTTGGATCTTACCCTTATTAGTGATTTCAGTTGTTATTCAACTCATCATGCATTACACAGGCTAAAGGCATAGGTATAATACTATTATTCAGTTTTATCCGATTTATCGGATAATGATATTTAAAATACGAAAGGCGAAAAAATGGCAGTTCATTGGTACCCAGGGCATATGCATAAAGCCCAAAAAGAAATTAAACAAGTTTTGCCTCAAGTTGATTTATTGATTGAAGTGTTAGATGCACGTATTCCTTATTCAAGTGAAAATCCAGCGATCGCTCAAATGCGAGGTGATAAACCTTGTATTAAAGTCTTGAGTAAAACGGATCTAGCTGATCCCGAAATCACCGCAATGTGGCAAGAATATTTAGAGCGTGAAAGATCAGTAAAGACGTTCGCAGCCACCACTGAACAACCTGCCAAAATGAAACAGATCATCGACTTATGTCGTAAAATGTTGCCTGAAAAAGACGCTAGCGTAAAAACTATTAATACCATGATAGTCGGTATTCCAAACGTAGGGAAATCTACCCTAATTAACATTTTAGCTGATCGCGTGATTGCTAAAACGGGTAATGAAGCTGCGGTGACTAAAAATCAACAACGTATTAATTTAGGTAATGGCATTACCTTGTTTGATACCCCAGGTATTTTGTGGCCAAAAGTCGAAAACCCTAACAGTGGTTATCGATTAGCGGCGACTGGAGCGATTAAAGATACGGCAATGGAATATGATGATGTAGGTTTTTATGCCGCAGATTATTTAATTAAGGCTTACCCAGAACTATTAAAAGATCGTTTTAAACTAGAACATATCCCAACGACTGAAATAGAGTTTTTAGAAGTTGCGGCAGGTAGTCGTGGTGCCTTAATGGCGGGTGGTAGAGTTAACTTACATAAAATTTGTGAAGTATTAATTAATGAACTCAGATCGGGCAAGTTAGGGCGTATCAGTCTAGAAACTCCAGATATGGTGCAGCAAGAAGAAGTTGAGATGGAAAAAATTGCTGCCAAAAAAGAAGCAGATAAAGTAAAACGTAAACAGAGTTTCAAAACAGGCTCGTTAACCCCAGACAAAAAAGATCGTAAAGAAAAGCGCCAATCAGATCGTGCTGCACAATCTGCCCGGATGAAAAAAGAAAATCGCTCTCGTTCTAAATAACCCTTCTTGGGCAGTGAAGTTCAGGTTTAAGGTAGTTAAAATGAGTTCTAGCCAAATATGAAAGAATGTACTCAGTGTGGAAAGTGTTGCATTAAATATAGTCATGGCGACCTTTCTGCATCTGACAGCGATATGGATATGTGGCAGTTGTTTCGTCCAGATATTGCTGAATATGTAAAAGGGGGCTTAATTTGGTTTTCACCTAATAGTGGAAAACTATTAGACCTATGTCCATTCTTACGTGGCTCTACTAGTACAGAAACAGGCAATATTTTTTATACTTGTGATATCTATCATGATCGTCCCGAAGATTGTAGGTTTTATCCTGTTACGGTTAAACAAATGATTAATGACGAATGTGAAATGTTAGAGCAGGAAGACCTACTTGAACCGGTGAAAGCTCAAGCAGATTTAGATAAGATATTGAAGGACAGCCGACCTAGTTTTGATTAACTTTATTTAACCTGAGTTCTGGATAAGAAGTATCGTTTAAGCTAAATTTATCATTAACATTCAATAGCTTAATAACATTTTCCCAAATCACCTCACCTAAATTCTTACTCGGTGACGAAATTTTTCGTGTATGGCAAGGCGGATTGTCGTACGTAATAACGTGTTATTGCTAGACTCTCCTCCATCGCGGCTAGGAAGCCCAACGCCGCTAGGCACAAAAAGAGCGTTATCGAGAGGTTCGGCTTATCCAGTCTACAGGTTATTTAGTTTTATTTATTATCCCAAATGCCATCTTCTGATTTACCCTGTATTTCACAATCACCCGTTTGATAACTAATTTCCTCGCCATTATCACGCTTTTTGAAATAATCTTTACTGATAGACACTATAGTGGGAGTCATCAAAACTAGGGCTATTATATTGATCACTGTCATTAGGCCTAAAGCCATATCTGCCGCTGCCCATACTTCAGGTAGCGCAGCCATTGACCCCCAAAGGATCATCATTAAATAACCGGCTGTATAACAGGTTCTACCGACTTTATTGTCCAATTTAAACATATGTAAGTTACTTTCGCCGTAGGCGTAGTTAGCTACCACTGAAGTAAATGCAAATAAGCTAATGGCTGCTGCTACAAAGTCGGCGCCTCCTGTGCCTAAATGTGAGCTCATTGCATCTTGAGTTAAGCGAATACCTTCCATTTGTTCACTACTTGAACCACCAGCTAGTAGGATGACTACAGCAGAACAAGTACACAAAATCATAGTGTCGATAAAAACGCCTAACATTTGTACATAACCTTGGGATACTGGATGATTGGGATTTGGAGTGGCACTAGCAGCTGCATGAGGCACACTGCCTGAGCCTGCTTCGTTAGAATATAACCCCCTTTGTACGCCGTGTTTAAATGCAGCACCTATGGCACCGGCACCGGCTTCATTTAAACCGAATGCAGAGGAAATTATATCCCATAACATAGCAGGCACTAAGTCTGCGTTTAGAATAGTGATCACCACTGTGACTAATACATAGGTAACAGCCATGAAAGGCACAACCCATTCGGCAAACTTAGCAATGGCGCGTAAGCCTCCAATAACAATCAAGCCAGCTAATAATATTATGACTAAACCTGAGTAAAGGGTAGGGATCTCGTATGCGTGATTTAGTGCATCAGTTATTGTGTTGGCTTGTACTGCACTAAAAATGAAACCATAACCTAAGAATAAAAATAGCGAAAATATCACAGCTAACCAGCGTTTATTTAAACCTTGCTGGATATAATAGGCTGGGCCACCTCTATATTCACCGTTCGCATCTTTGACTTTATATAATTGACCTAAGACACTTTCTGCAAAGCCCGTTGCCATACCTAAAATGGCAATCACCCACATCCAAAATATTGCCCCTGAGCCACCGAGTGATATGGCCACAGCTACGCCTGCTAAGTTTCCTGTGCCCACTCTGGCAGATAAACTAGTACATAAGGCTTGAAATGAACTTATACCTGCTTTATCACTTTTAGTACTGCCTTTCATCACTGAAAACATATGTCTAAAGTGGCGGATTTGAATAAAGCCTAATTTAGATGAAAACCACACACCTGCAATTAACAACATATAAATCAGAATTTGGCCGTTGCCCCAGAGTACGTTATTAATAAACGCTACGATTTCATTGATCAAAATAAATCCTATGATTATATGGTGGTGTTGATGATGTTGAGTATAAGAAGTCTGCCGTTTTCAGGCTTTTATGTCTAGTGCTATCCATAAATGGATTTTTTCGTTTATCGCTGGGATAGTTGGAATTGAACCAACGCATTGATGCTGGGATCAAAAAAGCTTGTTATAAAGCTGGGTTAATTTGCTGATGGGTTAGGATAGCTGGATTTGAACCAACGTATAGATGCCGGGATCAAAAAAGCTTGTTATAAAGCTGGGTTAATTTGCTGATGGGTTAGGATAGTTGGATTTGAACCAACGCATAGATGCCGGGATCAAAAAAGCATGTTATAAAGCTGGGTTAATTTGCTGATGGGTTAGGATAGTTGGATTTGAACCAAGGCATAGATGCCGGGATCAAAAAAGCTTGTTATAAAGCTGGGTTAATTTGCTGATGGGTTAGGATAGTTGGATTTGAACCAACGCATAGATGCCGGGATCAAAAAAGCTTGTTATAAAGCTGGGTTAATTTGCTGATGGGTTAGGATAGTTGGATTTGAACCAACGCATAGATGCCGGGATCAAAAAAGCTTGTTATAAAGCTGGGTTAATTTGCTGATGGGTTAGGATAGCTGGATTTGAACCAACGTATAGATGCCGTGATCAAAAAAGCTTATTATAAAGCTGGGTTAATTTGCTGATGGGTTAGGATAGCTGGATTTGAACCAACGTATAGATGCCGTGATCAAAAAAGCCTGCTGTAAAAGCAGGCTTAATTGGTGTTTGGCTGGGGTAGCTGGACTTGAACCAACGAATGGCGGGATCAAAACCCGCTGCCTTACCACTTGGCTATACCCCAATAAAACAGGTGTACTATAAATAAACAGCCGTTTATTTATATAATAAATTGTCAATTAAACAATTTACTAAAAAATAATGGCTGGGGTAGCTGGACTTGAACCAACGAATGGCGGGATCAAAACCCGCTGCCTTACCACTTGGCTATACCCCAACAATGGTGCGGAAGGAGAGACTCGAACTCTCACGCCGTGAAGCACTGGAACCTAAATCCAGCGTGTCTACCAATTCCACCACTCCCGCATACATAACTTTGTTCGTTAAAACAAAGTGGTGGCTACACCGGGATTTGAACCTGGGACCCCATCATTATGAGTGATGTGCTCTAACCAGCTGAGCTATGTAGCCATTTGTTTTACTCCGTTACCGAAGTGGCGCGTATTATGCTGATCTAGTATTTAGTCGTCAACAGTTTTTTTAATTAAAAAAACTGTTTGCTCAGTATCTAAACATCTTGCTGGTCATTTAAGCAAAAAATGGCGATTTAATCGATTTATACGCTTTATTTTTTATAAAAACTTATTTCACATCCAAGACTTTTTACTTGATTCAACCTTAAATAGACACTCATTTATTAATCTATAGGCGAATGATTCTTCTATTAAAGGAATTTTTAATGCACCAGAAGCCAAAACAAACTTGATTGAAGCTAATTTTCTTTTTTTCATCAATAGACTTTGCATAAATTGTGTTTGTTGGATTTTAAATAATGGGAAACAGAAATAATCGACACCTAATAAACCTTTACGAATATAAACATAGTTTTCATCTGTCGCTATGCCCCAGCGTTTCCAACGTAAAAAAACTAAACCACACACCATCAGAAAGACGATTGTAATAATGGCAGCCAGTGGCCAATTATTATTAACTAAAACAAATACACAGACTAATAGCCAAATGGGCAAACAAATAAAAGCTATATTTCTAAATATAAAACGTCGACTAATTGGACAAAATTTTTGCTGTTTTATAAGTGCGGCTAGATTGTTTGCAGGATAAACATCATCAATTAACTCTTGGCACTCATTGGGTTTAATAGAGGGCACTATAATTTTGTTGTTTGTGGCTGAATTTACATTATTTGTTTGAATAGAGTTATTTTGTTCAAAGGTTAAATTAATTCGTTTCAACAGGACATCTAACCAGTCTTGCTTTTGTACAATCATTTGTAAACGGCTCAAACGCATACTGACTTCGTGTTTAGTCAGTAGGCCGCTGCGTCTAATATATCGGTCGTCTATTTTATTTAAGGTGTAGCCGTAAAAACTGATAATTGAGCCTATAACGGAAAGGCTGACCAGAAGTAACATAATTAATATAGTAATACTCAACGCATAAAGCGTCACTTCTATTATAGAGTGGGTTTGCAAGTTAAAAAGTGTGCTTAAATCAATGCCTATATTCTCTAAGCTCTCACTTACAGAGCGTATGATCTTATCGTAAAAAGGAGCTAAGGCGCCTAAAAAGATCCAAATTCGATTGCTGGTGATGCCATGAATAATTAGATCTGACAAACTTCTACTATTTATACATATTTCGGCTGTTGATTGAGAGTTGGCTTTCCCCTCCACCTTATCGGATAAATTTACTGTTGGATCTACATTTTGTGCGTAATCTAGAATATGAGTTTTTAGTTGCTCAGCAAACGCGATATCAAGAGCAATAAGTTTGGCTTCATTTTTTGCTGAGCCAGCGGTATCTAATTGTAAACACACATGGCCCGTTAAACGAAAATAGACGGGTTGTTCAAGCTTGACATTTTGTACACGTTCGAAGGGCAGGTTGAGATGTTTCTTATTTATCACCCCAGAGCGTATTTCAATATTACTAGCCGATAATCTAAATCTATATACCTTGTAATTTAATATCGCGAATAACAACAATATCCCTAAAACGACAGCCACAGCAGGTAACCAAATTAAAGGGTTTTGCAAAATACTTTTATAATTAATGGCTAACACAGGGATCAGATAAAGTGCATTACTAAATATTTGTTTAACACTGCTGGCGGCGAAATATAGAATTGCGATAGGTGATAAACGTTGCCATTTATGTAATGAAATTTGTTCTTCGGCAACTGTATCTTTATTTGTTGAGTTATTGATTAACTCATTAGCTGGCGTTTTATTATCCATTTTTAGCGACGTCTTTGTGCTCTAAAATAAATTGACGTAGTTGTTGGGCTGTTGTCAAAGGTAAACCTGGTATTTCAAAGGTGTGCATTGCACCTCCTGCGCTAAATACCTGTAAACTGGCTAAATCTGTTTTGCGTTCTATGGGGCCACGTTTTAGTTCAATGTGTTGAATTCGAGTTATAGGCTGACTCACTGTTTTTCTAAAAAACAAACCACTTGAATAATGTAAATCTAATTCTCTTAATGCATAACGTTTGTGTAAATCAGCTTGGTAGTTGTAATAACCTAATAAAACGCCTAAAACCAATACCCCTAATGTAATATAGGGTAATGCTGTGAGCAAACCTTCAGGTAAATCAATATATGGTTGTATATACAAACAACAGCCAATAATTAAAATTGTGCATATTACGACAGCGTGAATAGCTAAGTTGATACGTACGTATTTGTCAGAAAGACATGTTTGCTCTAATACCTCTATTTGCGGGATAAGATCACAATTGATTGTTTGGTTGCTAAAATCTTCTTTTATCATTGTTATTTAGTCGTCTTGTTTTGTGCCAGCAGTTTAACGCAAATTTAACAAGCTACACATAATTCCGCTGAAATATGTAAAGAAATAACCATCAAGATGTGCCTGTTTTATGTGCAACTTATTTGGCCTTTAAAGACAGCCTAGTGTTTTCAAACTTACTTAACCTGAGTTCTGGATAAGCAGTATCGTCTAATTTTAATTTATCATTACAATTCAATAGCTTAATAACGTTTACCCAAATCACCTCACCTGAATGCTTACTCGGTAACGAAACTTTTGTGTATAGCAAGGCGGATTGTCGTACGTAATAACGTGTTATTGCTAGACTCTCATCCAACGCGGCTAGGCAGCCCAACGCAGCTAGGCACAAAAATAGCGTTATCGAGAGGTTCGGCTTATCCAGTATTCAGGTTACTTATTCCCACATAAGGTTATATATAACTATAGCTGTGCTGCATCAAATCAATAATTAAGGCACAATTAGCTTAATTGAAGTCTTCTTTTTAAAGTAAAAAATAATTATGAGTAATATTGCAATTTTTGGTGCCAACGGGCGCATGGGTCGAGTATTAATTGAAGCGATTGAACAAAGCCCTGAAAACAAATTAACGGCAGCCTCGGTAAGAGTAAGTTCTTCGTTATTAGGTGCCGATGTGGGGGAACTGGCTGGTATTGGTAAAATAGGCCTGACAGTGTGTAGTGATTTTTCAGAACATCTTACTAATATTGATGTGTTGATTGATTTTACCTTACCTGCCGCGCTAAAAGACAACTTGGCCTTATGTATCAGGCACAATAAACCTATTGTGATTGGCACCACCGGTTTAACAGCAGAACAAAAAGAATGGTTAAATGAGGCAGCCAAACTCATACCTGTCGTCTTTGCGGCTAACTATAGTGTGGGGGTGAACCTAATGCTTAACTTAGTTCGCCAAGCAGCTGCTGTTATGGCCGATACCGCCGATATAGAAATTTTAGAAGCTCACCATAGATTTAAAAAGGATGCGCCTTCAGGAACCGCGGTAGCCATAGGCGAAGCGATAGCTACCGAGATTGGACGTGATTTATCTACTTGTGCTGTTTATGGTCGCGAAGGCGATACCGGTGAAAGAGACCATAATACTATTGGTTTTGCCACAGTTAGGGCAGGAGATGTAGTCGGGGAACATACTGCATTATTCGCTGATATTGGCGAACGGTTAGAAATTACCCATAAGGCATCGAGTCGATTAACCTTTGCAAAAGGTGCGGTTAAGGCTGCTAACTGGTTAATAGGTAAACCTGCAGGCTTATACGACATGGAGGATGTGTTAGGTTTTAAATAGCTGTTTTTGGCGCTTATGACTAAAAATACGTGTTAAGCGCTTATTTATGCATTTTTTGTAATTGGGGTTGGACGTGTTCCACCCTTATATGTATAATATTGCGAATTTGCCAAATTTCAGTGGGGTAGTCCTTATTTCACTATTTTTCATAAGCAAATTGACTAAAATTTTTATGTGAATCAATGTGTTGCATAAAATTTCTTTAGAGTGGTGTTTTTATAATTAAGCATGGCTCTTTAGGTTAAACTTTTTAATTTAACTAACCTGGAGGTTGATTTGGCTAATACTGCCCTTTTAGTACTTGAAGATGGCTCTATCTTTAGAGGTACTGCGATTGGTGCTTCTGGTAAATCTGTTGGTGAAGTAGTGTTTAATACTTCAATGACAGGCTATCAAGAAATCTTGACTGACCCATCTTATGCACAGCAAATCGTTACGCTAACTTATCCTCACATTGGCAACACCGGTGTTAACCAAGAAGATTGTGAATCAAACAAAATATGGGCTAAAGGATTAGTTATTCGAGATTTACCTTTGATTGTGAGTAATTTCCGTAGTGAGAAAAATCTTTCTGAGTACTTGCAAGAAAATAACATCCTAGCCATTGCTAATATTGATACTCGTCGTTTAACCCGTATTTTACGAGATAAAGGCGCGCAGAATGGTTGTATTATTACTTGTAATACAGCCGACGAGATTGTCCAAAATGAAGCTGAAGCATTAAAGGCTGCCAAAGAGTTTGCCGGTCTTAAAGGTATGGACCTAGCGAAAGACGTCACTTGTGATGCAGCCTACGATTGGACTGGTGGAAGCTGGGAATTAGGTACTGGATACCGCTCTTCAGCAGATAATTCACCAGAAAATATGCCTTTTCATGTCGTTGCTTATGATTTTGGTGCGAAACACAATATTCTACGTATGTTAGTGGACCGTGGTTGTCGATTAACTGTTGTGCCTGCTAAAACCTCTGCTGCTGAAGTACTGGCATTAAAGCCTGATGGTGTGTTTTTATCCAATGGTCCTGGAGATCCTGAACCATGTGATTACGCTATCGCAGCGATTAAACAAATTTTAGAAACTGATATTCCTATTTTTGGCATTTGTCTTGGCCATCAACTATTGGCTCTGGCCAGTGGTGCCAACACTATAAAAATGAAGTTTGGTCATCATGGTGCTAATCATCCAGTGAAAGATATCAAAGGTAATCGTGTAATGATTACTAGTCAAAACCATGGTTTTGCGGTTGATGAAAGTTCTCTGCCTGCTAATTTAGAAGTGACTCATATTTCTTTGTTCGATAAATCGTTACAGGGAATTCATCGTACAGACAAGCCTGCATTTAGTTTTCAAGGTCACCCAGAAGCTAGCCCAGGGCCACATGATGCTGCGCCATTGTTCGATCACTTTATTGATTTGATGAAAGCGGCTAACTAATAGTTACCTTGTTAGATGACAGTAATAGATATTAAAAGAGTTTAGAGTAAACAATACTATGCCAAAACGTACCGACATAAAAAGCATCTTGATCCTAGGCGCAGGCCCAATTGTTATTGGTCAAGCCTGTGAATTCGATTATTCAGGCGCTCAAGCCTGTAAAGCACTTCGGGAAGAAGGCTACCGAGTTATTTTAGTTAACTCGAATCCTGCTACCATAATGACCGATCCAGAAATGGCAGATGCAACTTACATCGAGCCAATTCATTGGGAAGTGGTTAAAAAAATCATTGAAAAAGAACGACCTGATGCTGTACTTCCTACTATGGGCGGACAAACCGCTCTCAATTGCGCCTTAGATTTAGAAAAACATGGCGTATTAAAAGAGTTTGGCGTAGAAATGATTGGTGCCACAGCTGACGCAATCGATAAAGCGGAAGATCGTGAGCGTTTTGATAAAGCCATGAAATCTATTGGTTTAGAATGTCCTAATGCTGAAATCGCTCATACTATGGAAGAAGCATTTGACGTAAGTACTCGTATTGGTTTCCCTTGTATAATACGCCCTTCATTTACTATGGGTGGTTCAGGTGGCGGTATTGCGTACAACAAACAAGAATTTGAAGAAATCTGCCGTCGTGGTTTAGATTTATCTCCAACCAGTGAATTATTGATTGATGAATCTTTAATTGGTTGGAAAGAATATGAAATGGAAGTGGTCAGAGATAAGGCTGATAACTGTATAATTGTTTGTACCATTGAAAACTTTGACCCTATGGGTGTGCATACCGGTGATTCAATTACGGTTGCACCGGCCCAAACTCTTACCGATAAAGAATTCCAAATCATGCGTAATGCCGCGATTGCCGTATTACGTGAGATTGGTGTTGAGACAGGTGGTTCTAACGTACAATTTGGGGTAGACCCTAAAACTGGTCGTTTAGTGATTATCGAGATGAACCCAAGGGTGTCTCGTTCTTCAGCTTTGGCTTCTAAAGCGACAGGTTTCCCAATTGCAAAAGTTGCCGCAAAATTAGCTGTCGGTTATACCTTAGATGAGCTAGCAAATGATATTACTGGTGGCTTAACACCAGCATCATTTGAACCCACTATCGATTATGTTGTCACTAAGATCCCTCGTTTTAACTTTGAAAAATTTGCTGGTGCAAACGATCGTTTAACCACACAAATGAAATCTGTTGGTGAAGTGATGGCGATTGGCCGTAACCAACAAGAGTCACTACAAAAAGCTTTACGTGGACTTGAAGTGGGTGTGAATGGCCTTGATTCAATTATTGATATCAATGATCCAGAAGCTAAAAATATTATTGTCCGTGAATTGCGTGAACCAGGTGCAGAGCGTATTTGGTATATAGCCGATGCTATGCGAATGGGAATGTCAGTGGATGAAATTTTCACTTTAACCAACATAGACCGTTGGTATTTAGTGCAAATTGAAGAATTAATTCAACTTGAAACGCAAATTGCGGAAGCGGGTTTACAATCCATTGACCAAGACTTAATGACAACTCTTAAGCGCAAAGGTTTTGCTGATTCTCGCATTGCAGAATTAACCGGTGTGGATGAAGCTGATGTGCGTGAAATTCGCCGTGGTTTTGACATCCATCCTGTGTATAAGCGTGTCGATACTTGTGCTGCAGAATTCTCGTCTGATACAGCTTATATGTATTCAACTTATGATGAAGAATGTGAAGCTAATCCAAGTGACAGAGACAAAATCATGATCCTAGGCGGCGGACCAAACCGTATAGGCCAAGGTATTGAATTTGATTATTGTTGTGTGCATGCGGCTTTGGCTATGCGCGAAGATGGTTATGAAACCATTATGGTTAACTGTAACCCTGAGACGGTTTCTACTGATTATGATACTTCTGACCGATTATATTTTGAGTCTGTCACCTTAGAAGATGTGCTTGAAATTGTACGTATCGAAAAGCCTAAGGGTGTTATTGTGCAATATGGTGGGCAAACTCCACTTAAACTTGCTCGTGCTCTTGAAGCAGCTGGCGTACCTATTATCGGTACAACACCAGATGCCATTGATAAAGCTGAAGATCGTGAACGTTTCCAAAAAATGGTTAACAAGTTAAATCTTAAACAACCAGCGAATGCCACTGTTAGCAATATGGAAGAAGCCCTTGAAGCAGCCGGTGGAATTGGTTTCCCTCTCGTTGTTCGCCCTTCTTATGTATTAGGTGGCCGAGCGATGGAAATTGTTTATGACCTGAAAGATCTTAAACGTTACCTTACAAATGCGGTTAAAGTGTCGAATGACTCTCCTGTATTACTAGACAGATTCTTAGATGACGCGATTGAAGTAGACGTGGATGCCATTTGTGACGGCGAAGAAGTGGTCATTGCTGGGATAATGGAGCACATTGAACAAGCAGGGGTGCATTCAGGTGACTCAGCATGCTCGTTACCCCCGTATTCATTAAGTAAAGACATTCAAGATGTGATGCGCGAACAAGTGAAAGCTATGGCGTTAGAATTGGGCGTAGTTGGTTTAATGAATACCCAGTTTGCGGTAAAAGACAATGAAGTTTATTTAATTGAAGTTAATCCACGTGCTGCTAGAACTGTACCTTTTGTTTCAAAAGCGACAGGTATGGCAGTGGCTAAGATTGGTGCTAGAGCTATGGCCGGTCAGTCTTTAGCTTCACAAGGGGTCACTAAAGAAATTATTCCACCTTTCTATTCAGTGAAAGAAGTAGTGTTACCTTTTGCTAAATTCCAGGGTGTTGATCCATTGCTTGGTCCTGAAATGCGTTCAACAGGTGAAGTGATGGGAGTGGGTGATTCTTTCGAAGAGGCTTACGCTAAAGCTAATTTAGGTGCTAGCCAACCTATCCCTGTCGGGGGAAAGGCATTGTTGTCTGTTCGTTTAAATGACAAAAATCGTGTGATCGAATTAGGTCAAGCTATGGTCGCTAAAGGTTTCTCCTTAGAAGCGACAAGTGGTACGGCAATTGTGTTAAACGATGCAGGTGTACCTTGTAGTATCGTCAATAAATTAAGTGAAGGACGTCCGAATATTGTTGATGCCATTAAAAATGGTGAATACAACTATATAGTCAACACCACTGAGGGTCGTCAAGCCATTGATGATTCTGTTTATATTCGTAAAGAAGCCTTGCTGAATAAAGTGGCTTATACCACTACTATGAATTCAGCATTTGCGACGGTAAATGCTAATGAAGCAGATGATAGAGCTCGCGTGACTTCAGTACAGGATTTACATAAGCGTATTCACTAATATTCATATTGTGGCTAAATTGATATTTGGATTTAGCTAGCAGTTGAAATAAATTATTTAGCACCTATCTAGTTATTAAGATAGGTGTTAAATAAGAAAAAATAAGAGAGTGTTGATAGATGACTCAATATCCAATGACAGCAAAGGGTGCAGAACTGCTACGTGCTGAACTGAATCATTTAAAATCAGTTAAAAGACCTGAAATTGTTAAGTCGATTGCTGAAGCTAGAGAACATGGCGATCTAAAAGAAAATGCTGAATATCATGCTGCTCGTGAACAACAGAGCTTTTGTGAAGGGCGTATTCAAGACATTGAAGGCAAATTGTCGAACATACAAATTATCGACGTAACAAAAATGACTAACAATGGAAAAGTTATTTTTGGTACTACAGTGACTATTTTAAATTTAGATACTGACCAAGAAACAACTTATCGGATAGTAGGTGAAGATGAAGCAGATATTAAAAATAACTTAATTTCTGTTGGTTCACCCATAGCTCGTGGTTTAATTGGTAAGTCTATCGATGACGTTGTGGTTATTCAAACACCTAAAGGTGCAATCGAATATGAAATTTGTGCAGTTGAGTATATTTAATCCTCACTCCATTAAATTAACACTGAGCGTACATTTATTTATTGGAGTTGGTATCACAACTAACAGCATGAAAAATTAAAAAGAGGCTTAAGCCTCTTTTTTATTGTCTTTAATTTATTTTTTTCGGCGCAGCATAGCTAAACAAAACAGTGTGAAACTCACTATCCAGGCTGGCCAATTAGCGAAATTTCTAAAAGGTGTATTACCCTGGACTAGTTGAATCGAGTCACTTAAGGCCGCGGCTTCAAATTGTGGTAAACGGCTTTGTATTTCACCCTTATGGTTGATAAAGGCAGTAATGCCATTATTGGTCGCTCGTAAAACAGGTAAAGCAAACTCTTTCGCTCGCACTTGAGCTATTTCTAAATGTTGAGCTGGCCCATGTGACGCGCCAAACCAGGCGTCGTTACTTACGGTAATAATAAAATCAGTATTGAAATATAAGTTCGATGATATTTGCTCTGGAAAGGCTATTTCAAAACAAATTGCTGGTGCAAAGTTAAACCCGTTCGCTTTAATATTACTTTGTTGATAATCGCCACGACTGAATGATGACATTGGTAAATCAAAAATAGGGGCTACAGTTCTAAGCCAGTTTTCAAATGGTATAAACTCACCAATGGGTAATAAATGATGTTTAGCAAATCTATTACTGTGATTATAAAAATACTGGCCCTTAGTTTCAGTCGACTTTTCAGAGTTAGCTTCTTTTAAACCTAAACCAATTAAGTAGTTGTATGCCTCTCGGGTTTTAAAATTGTAGTCCACTATTCCTGTTATTAAGCCAGTTTGAGTTTCAGCCGCCACAATATCCAGTGCTAATAAATACTTCTTAGCTACCGTCTCTAATTGGGGTACGGCTGCTTCAGGCCAAATGACCACGTCATTTTTTAACCATAGAGCATCCGTCATATTCCGATATTTGTCCATAGTCGGCTGATCATGCTCCGGGGCCCATCGCAATTCTTGTTGAATGTTACCTTGCACCATAGCAATTTGGGCTTCTTTACCTGATGGGATTGCCCATTGATATTGATTTAGACTATATCCGCTAACAAATATCACTAAGGTTAAGGCTAAGCTATGTAGCCATTTTTTATCTCTTATAGTTAATGCCCAAGCGCTTGAAATAAGAATAATTAAGCCTGTAGTACCAAATTCACCTATTACGGGTAGCCAGCCACTTAGAGGGCTGGATATTTGTGAGTAACCTAAAGATAACCATGGAAAACCAGTAAATAATACACTTCTTAACCATTCAACTACTAACCAAATAAAGGGAAAGGCTAAAGGCCAATAATTTTGCTTAAAATAACGATGCAAAACAAAACAGGCTAATGCAGGGTAGAGGGCTAAATAAGCACTAAGTAATAACATTAAACCAAGTGAGGCAATTAACGGGATACCACCAAAATCAGCAATACTTACATGCACCCAACTAATACCAGCTCCAAACCAACCTAAACCAAAGCAAAATCCGAGTTTAAAAGCGTGTTTCTTTTCGGTATTTGCTAATAGATAGATAAAAAATGGTAAGCAGAGAAATAATACAAACCAAAATGAAAAGGGGGCATAAGCAAAGGTGAGTAAAGCACCTGAAATACAAGCCAATAAACACTTTAAATTAGTGGGCAAGGTTTTCATTTCTCGATGATTACTCAATAGTTGCAGATTGGAGGGGACTGGTTAGTCATCGATATCAGGTAAGGTAATTTTAAGTTGTACTAATCGCCTTTTATCTGAATTAGTAACTTTGAAGTTAATACCTTCAATGTCTACTTCTTCATCTCGCTGAGGCATGTGGCCAAAAGCTTTAAGCACGATCCCACCTATAGTATCAGCTTCATCTACATCAAAAGTAGTTTCAAAAAACTTATTAAAATCTTCTAATGTAGTAAGAGCTTTAACTGAATAGGTATGTTTATTTAGAGGTCTGATGCCGTCATTTTCATCGTCTTCCACATCATGCTCGTCTTCGATTTCGCCAACGATTAATTCTAATATGTCCTCGATCGTGACAAGGCCTGATACTCCGCCATATTCATCCACGACAATAGCCATGTGATAACGTTTTTGCCGAAACTCTTTTAATAATACGTCTACTCGTTTACTTTCTGGAACTATCACAGCTGGGCGCAGAATATTTTTTAGTTCGAATTCATTACCTGGAAGAAAAGCATACTCAAGTAAGTCTTTTGCCAGTAAAATCCCTTCTATATGATCTTTGTCTTCATTGATCACAGGAAAACGGGAGTGAGCGGATTCAAGAATAGTGGGTAGAAATTCTTCTACAGTTTGGTCTATTTCTATGGTTCTCATTTGTGCTCTAGGGATCATTATATCCCTTACACGCATTTCGCTGACTTCCATCACACCTTCCATCATTTCACGTGTTTCAGTGTTAATGACTTCTCTTTCTTGTGCATCTGCGATGACGTCAACTAATTCTTCTTTACTTGTCGGTTCTCCCGTAAAAGATTGGACTATTTTTCCAATCCAACTTTTATTGGCAGAACCGCTTGTAGACGGGGGATTATCTTCGCTCATGGTCTCGTATTTTTCGGTTAAGTTAACTAAAAATTAATTTTAGTTGATTCGAATGTGCATCATTAATGATTTTGATAGGGATCGTCAATGGCTAATTTCTGTAAAATGCTAATTTCTAATGTTTCCATTGCATCAGCTTCGTCATCTTCTATGTGATCATATCCCAATAAATGCAAGGTTCCATGCACTATCATATGGGCCCAATGATCTAAGTTCTGTTTGCCTTGTTTTTCAGCTTCTTGGGCGACAACTTGGGTGCAAATGATCAAATCACCTAATAAATTGATGACTTGTTGATCTGCTGCATTGTCTTTTAAAGCCATTCCCTCGGCTACAAAAAGCTCTGGTATTTCGAAAGGAAAGGACAAAACATTGGTTGTTTTGTCCTTTCCTCGATATTGATGGTTAAGTTGACGTATTTCATCTTCATCTACAATACGTATGGTGATTTCTTTGTTTTGTAGATTTAATTGAGATAAGACAGTGTTTGTCCATAACTGAAAATTTTCTTCACTAGGAATATTATTATCTTCAGTGGCCAGTTGTATATCGAGTAAAGCTGTCATAATCGATAAATTCTAATTTGTTTGGGTTTGATTAGTTAAAGCTTCTTGCTGTGCTTTTTTCTCAAGCCTTTCGATTTCACGTTGTTTTTCATGGGCTTCATAAGCCATAACAATTCGTGCCACAACAGGGTGTCTTACTACGTCTTCAGCGCTGAAAAAATTAAATGAAATGTCTTCCACACCATTTAATACATCAATGGCATGTCTTAAGCCAGAGCGCACACCTCTAGGCAAATCTACTTGGGTAATATCGCCAGTTATGACAGCTTGCGAATTAAAACCAATACGAGTGAGGAACATTTTCATTTGTTCCACTGTAGTATTTTGGCTTTCATCAAGAATGATAAACGCATCATTTAATGTACGGCCACGCATGTAAGCTAATGGTGCAACTTCAATAACGTTTCGCTCGATCAGTTTTTCAACTTTTTCAAAACCTAACATTTCAAATAAAGCGTCGTAAAGTGGGCGCAGGTAAGGATCCACTTTTTGCGATAAATCGCCAGGTAAAAACCCCAACTTTTCACCTGCTTCGACAGCAGGACGAGTTAACAAAATACGTCTGACATCTTGACGCTCTAATGCCTCAACTGCACAAGCCACGGCCAAATAAGTTTTACCGGTTCCTGCAGGACCTACACCAAAACTAATATCATGGGTAAATACATTACTGACATAATCATTTTGATTAGGATTGCGAGGTTTAATCACACCGCGTTTGGTTTTGATCTGTAGTTCTTTGCCATAGGATTTGCTTTGTGGCTGTTCCAAACTTTTAGATTCTTGAATGGCTAAATGTACTTTTTCTGAATCTAAATCGGGTAATTGACCACGTATAGGTTGAGTTTCAACATATAGAAGTTTTAACAGTTCAGTTGCACTGGTAACTTGTAGAGATGGACCAACAATCTTAAATTCATTATTTCTATAAGTAATTTCAACCCCTAATCGACGTTCAATTTGTTTAACATTGTCATCTAAGGGGCCACATAAACAGGCTAAACGTTTGTGATCTGATGGTTCTAATACTAATTCGTTACTAACAAGTTTACTCAATGAAATTTCTCTTTTGGTAATTAGCTAAATTTATAGGTCTATAATTGTGCTGGCGAAAAGGTGGCTACACCCAAATCATCTGTTGTTGCATTATTTTTTGCTAAAATAGCTTCTGGAGATAAGTCATTCCGTAGGGCCATTTCAGCTTCTGTTCTGACAACATTACCCCGTAATGAATTAGCAAAGACTTCGGTGATTTTGATATCAACAAAGTGACCAATCATATCTGGTGTGCCTTCAAAATTGACCACACGGTTATTTTCAGTACGACCTGATAATTCCATAGGGTTTTTCTTGGATGGGCCTTCAACCAAAATACGTTGTTCAGTGTCTAACATGTTACGAGCAATACGTAATGCTTGTTGGTTAATGCGCTGTTGTAACAAACTTAAACGTAATTTTTTGGTATCTTCAGTGACATCGTCTGGTAAATCAGCTGCAGGTGTACCGGGACGTGCGCTGTAAATAAAGCTAAAACTAAGATCAAAATCCATCGCTTGAATTAAGTCCATTGTGGCTTCAAAGTCGTCATCTGTCTCACCAGGGAAACCAATGATAAAATCTGAAGACATACTTAAATTCGGACGAATTTTTCTTAATTTGCGGATCTTAGATTTATACTCAATAGCCGTATGGCCGCGCTTCATCATATTAAGAATTCGGTCAGCACCAGATTGTACAGGTAGATGTAAGTGATCGACTAATTCAGGAATAGTGGCATAAGCATCGATAATATCATCAGTAAATTCTACTGGATGAGACGTTGTATAACGAATTCGGTCAATACCATTAATAGAGGCGACTAATTCCAACAACTCGGCAAAAGTACACACTGTGCCATCAAAATTATTGCCTCTAAATGCGTTAACGTTTTGCCCTAACAGATTCACTTCACGAACACCTTGTTCGGCAAGTTGGGCTATTTCTAGTAACACATCATCCACTGGGCGACTGACTTCTTCTCCACGGGTATATGGCACCACACAGAAAGTACAATATTTTGAACAGCCTTCCATAATAGAAACAAAGGCCGTAGGTCCATCAGCTTTAGGTTCGGGTAAACGGTCAAACTTTTCAATCTCAGGAAAGCTGATATCAATAACTGATTTACTGCCGCCTTTGATTTGATTAATCATTTCGGGTAAACGATGCAATGTTTGTGGACCAAATACCATATCGACAAAAGGCGCGCGTTTACGAATAGTGTCACCTTCTTGTGAAGCGACACATCCACCTACACCAATAATCAAGCCTGGTTTGTCTTTTTTAAGATTTTTCCAACGACCTAATTGATGGAATACTTTTTCTTGGGCTTTTTCACGAATTGAACAAGTGTTTAGCAAGATAACATCCGCTTCTTCAGCTGTTTCTGTAGCCTCATAACCGTGAGTAGAGTCTAATAGGTTTGCCATTTTTTCCGAGTCATACTCGTTCATTTGGCAACCCCAAGTTTTAATAAATAGCTTTTTTGTCATGCGGATTTTACTAACCTTTTTCAATCATTTCAGCATCTGTATAAATAACATTTTATACAGCAAAATCGAACCGCGCATTTTACGGGTTATTTAGTGTAATCGCTACTTTTATGCCTGAAAATATGCAGATTTGTTACTATTTATATTAGTCAAATTGTAACAGTTTAAGTTGTTGGTCCACTTTTCAGATATGCACCAAGGGATGGGCTTGATATGCTTCACTTAATTAACAACCCAAAGTAGAAAAACAAACTTATGCAAAATTTACAAAATATCGCTATTCAGGAAATTGAAGTAGCAAATGACAAGCCATTTGTATTATTTGGTGGCATGAACGTTCTAGAGTCTCGTGATATGGCCATGGCTATTGCTGAACATTATAAAGAAGTCACCACAAAATTAGGTATTCCTTATGTGTTTAAAGCTTCATTTGATAAAGCTAATCGTTCATCGGTTAATTCTTATCGTGGCCCTGGTATGGAAGAAGGCCTGAAAATTTTTCAAGAGATCAAACAAACATTTGATGTGCCAGTGATAACAGATGTACATGAAACCCATCAAGCAGCGCCAGTTGCAGAAGTAGCGGATGTGATCCAACTTCCTGCATTTTTGGCTCGTCAAACGGATTTAGTGGTGGCTATGGCAAAAACCAACGCCATTATAAATGTTAAAAAACCACAGTTTTTGGCGGCTCACGAAATGCGCCACATTATTACTAAGTTTGGTGAGGCGGGGAACGATAAAATAATTTTATGTGAACGTGGCTCATGTTATGGCTATAACAATTTAGTAGTAGATATGTTGGCTATGGATGAAATGAAAGCTTATGCACCTGTTATTTTTGATGCCACCCATGCTTTACAAAAACCAGGTGGTAGAACTGACTCTGCGGATGGTAGACGTGCTCAAGCGGCTCAGTTAGCTAGAAGTGGTATGGCTTTAGGGTTAGCTGGTTTATTTATTGAAGCGCATCCAAATCCTAATGAAGCAAAATGTGACGGACCTTGTGCCTTAGCATTAGATAAACTAGAACCGTACTTACAACAAATGAAAGCGTTAGATGAGTTAGTTAAAGGTTTCGAACCTTTAGATACTAGTGCTCAATAACAGTAAATAAAAAATGTTTAAAAGTATGAACCTAGGGAATGGGTGGTAAGTTGTGCTGTGTGACTGGCATATATTAAATGAATAATATTGCGGCCACACAGCGTCTAACTTACTAAGAGGTTGTTAACAGGCAGATAAACAAAATGTAATATTTAGTCTTTTATCACGACTTTAAATTTGAATTTAGGTAGTGTTTTATCAACTTCTTGAACTAGTTCATCTGCTTTAAATTGCACTGTATCTGCATTTAGTTGTTTGGCAATAGTCTTTTGGATAGCAGGTTTTTCTACATCACCTAACATAGTCGCGATTACGCTGTTGAATTCAGTTAATAAGTCAAATTCAACCTTGTTCTCAACAGGCGCTTCAGCTGGCTTAGCAATTTTGGCGTTAATTGTTTGAGAAAATAAAGCAGTAACCAGAGTGATGGCTGCGATAGTACTTTTTGTAAATAATGTTTTCATATTGTTAACCTTAAGTTTAGTAATGTTAAATTTATATAAATGTATTTTTTTGTTAATCTGCTAAGTGGTGTTAATTATTGTTTTAAAACGATTATTTCTACCACGGCTCGAATTGTAGCTAGTATTTTATGCTAGATAAAATGACTTTTTTTGTGGTTGTGCATTAGAAAAACTAATGCTTTAATAAGCACTTATATATAGTCATAGATACATATAAGCATGAATCGTCGATTACCCCCGTTAAATGCCTTGAAAGCTTTTGAAGTCGCCGCTAGGCACTTAAGTTTCACCCGTGCAGCTGATGAATTATTTGTGACCCAAGCCGCAGTCAGTCACCAAATAAAAGCCCTCGAAGAGTTTTTATCCATGAAACTTTTTATTAGAAAAAAACGTGCCTTGTTTTTGACTGAAGAAGGCCAGAGTTATTACCTCGATTTGAAAGATATTTTTAAATCCCTCAATGAAGCAACTGAACGTTTGTTAGTGAAGGGCGAAAAAGGCGCAATTACCGTGGCTTTACAAACTAGTTTTGCCATTCAATGGTTAGTGCCAAGACTTAATCAATTTAGCTTATTGAACCCAGATATAGATGTGCGTATTCAAGCTGTAAACGGTAATGAAGGTTTTTTAGTGGATGACGTAGATGTCGCTATTTATTATGGACGGGGAAAATGGCCGGGTTTAGTGGCTGATAAATTACACACCGAATATTTAGCACCCGTATGTTCACCTATGTTGTTTCAAGGTGACTTACCTTTAAAACATTTAGATGACCTGGGTAAACATACTTTATTACACGACTCGACCCGTGAGGCATGGCAAGAGTGGATCAGGCATTTTAATGTACTGGGCGTTAATGTTAATCATGGGCCGATTTTTAGTCATTCAATGTTGGTACAACAAGCTGCGGCATTAGGTCAAGGTATCGCGCTTGGTCATAGTGTTTTAACTCGAGGTGAAATAGAAGCCGGTCGTTTGATTTGTCCGTTTGAAGAAAAACTTATCACTAAAGATGCTTATTATTTGGTGTGCCATCAATCACAAGCCGATTTGGGGAAGATCACTGCTTTCCGAGATTGGTTATTAACCGAAGTAGAAAAAGAACAAAATGATCAAAACTTTAATTAATCCAGCCTTGTCCTTGGACAAAGCAAGCCCTATTGCTACGTTTGTTTTTGCTCATGGTGCAGGGGCTGGCCAAGATAGTGAGTTTATGCAGTATATGGCTGAACAGCTAGCCATGAGAAATATTAATGTTGTGCGCTTTAATTTTGCCTATATGCAGTTAGCACTAGAGTTAGGTAAACGACGGCCGCCAGACAGAGCCGACAAGTTGTTAGCGCATTTTAATCAAGTACTAAGTGAACTAGATACTGATTTACCCATATTTATTGGCGGTAAATCAATGGGCGGGCGAATGGCCAGTATGCTACTTGAAGAGTCTAAAGCCAAGGGTTGTATTTGTATGGGCTATCCCTTTCATCCTCCTGCTAAAACAGAAAAATTACGCACCGAACATCTTGCAGACATCACAAAACCTATGCTGATTTTACAGGGTGAACGAGACACGTTTGGCAGTCGTGAAGAAGTGGTTAACTATCCTTTGTCAAAACAGATAAGTGTCCGTTATTTAGTCGATGGTGATCATAGTTTTAAACCAAGAAAAGCCTCGGGTTATACCCTTGAACAGAATTTAAACATAGTGGTGAAAGCAGTTGAGGACTTTATCAAATCTCAAGTGACAAAAACTAAGTTATGATTGACTCAACTGAACTCGAGTGAAGTGTATCCACTACAGATAACAAACCAACAAGGGCGGTTGTTTTGCTATAATATACCGCCAATTTTTTCCTTATTTATCAAATGAAGATCCCAGTTCTATGATGAAAATATTATTAAGTGTTGCCGCATTAAGCGCCATGTTATCCGTTATTTTGGGAGCGTTTGCCGCTCACGGTCTAAAAAACACTTTGTCCGAAAGTATGTTGAATACCTTTCAAACAGGTGTGCAATACCAGATGTATCATAGTCTGGCGATTATTCTATTAGTCATTTTACATCGTCAAATGCCACAATCTTTATTGTTATGGAGCGGCGGTTTTATGCTGGCTGGCATAGTGTTTTTTAGTGGTAGTTTATATATGTTAGCTATCACTCAAGTGAAATGGTTTGGTCCCATCACACCCTTAGGGGGGTTATGTTTTATTACTGGTTGGGCACTTTTATTGGTATCAACAATTAAAGGGAGTAACTAATGGCCGGTTTATTATTATATTGTCGTAGTGGTTTTGAGAGTGATGTGGCCAATGAAGTACAAGATAAAGCCAGTGCACTAGAAGTTTACGGTTATCCACAAGCTAAAAATAATACTGGTTACGTGTTATTTAACTGTTATCAGCCAGAACAAGCAGAATTGTTAGCTAAAAAATTAACCTTTGATAGTTTGGTATTCGCAAGACAAATGTTTGCTTGCCAAGCTGTGATTGAAAATATGGATGTGGCCGATAGAGTCAGTCCTATTTTGGCTGCTTTTGATGGTTTTCCTTTATGCGGCGAGTTAAGAGTCGAATACGCTGATACCACAGAGGGTAGAGAGTTATCTAAGTTTTGCCGCAAAATTAGTGTGCCTCTAAGACAAGCTTTACGTAAACGTAATAAATTAACAGCTAAAGAAAACAGCACTAAACCGGTAGCACATATCTTTTTTACCAGTAATGACACTGCTTATGTGGGTTACTCATTTAGTAATAATAATTCGCCTTTACCATTAGGCATATTGCGTTTGAAGTTTCCTCATGCAGCGCCTAGCCGTTCTACCTTAAAATTAGATGAAGCCTTTCAAGTGTTCATCCCTAAAGAAGAGCACGATACTAGGTTACAAGGTGGTTTATATGCCGTCGATTTAGGCGCATGTCCTGGTGGCTGGACTTATCAATTAGTACAAAGAGGTATGTTTGTACAAGCTGTCGATAATGGTGCAATGGACGAAGCCTTAATGGAAACAGGGCAGGTAACTTATTGTCCTGAGGATGGTTTCAAATTTCAGCCAAAGAAGAACAACATCTACTGGCTGGTATGCGACATGATCGAGCAACCGCAACGTGTGGCTAAATTAATGGCCACCTGGGTAGCCGAGGAACGCTGTAAAGAAGCTATGTTTAATCTTAAGTTACCAATGAAAAAACGTTATGAATCGGTACAAGGGGCTTTGCAAATTATTCAACAAGTGATGTTGGCTAATGAAATTAAAAAATATGAGCTGCAAGCTAAACATTTGTACCATAACCGTGAAGAAGTCACAGTGCATTTAAGGTTAATCCCCAAGAAATAACAGCAAGAAAAGCATAATAAAAAAAGAGCAGCAGACTGTTGCTGCATGAGGCTGTTTAAAAGCAGTCCCTAGCAGCTGCTAAGTTGATAAAGTCAAAGGGGTTACTGCCTTTAGGTTAGTATTCATTTGATTGCATTATTCGTACTAAATCATAGCGTGAATTCTCAATTCTATTAATTCAATTCGATGCTATAGACTTTTTAAAATTAACAAATGGAAATATAGATTGTTTAAGTTACTAAAGATCTTGGCCATATTGCCAGTGGCAATAGCTTTGTCTGCTTGTTCTACCGATTCATCTGAGGTAGATAACCAAGATATATATTTATCGATAAAAATGACAGAAGAATCCCCCACTGGACTTATCAAAATTAATGCTGAGTTTAGAGAAAAACACGCCCTAGGTAATAGCATTATTTTAGTCGATGGTGATCATTTAGTGGTTAGCTTTAATGGTACGCCTGAAGCGCTTTCTGAAGACAAAGATATTATCGATACTGACTATGAAGCAAGTATCCAAACTGAAGGGGAGTTAGGGGTTTTCAATTTTTCTTTTAATCGTACCGGTTTTGAAAGTGTTAGTTTCGATATAGATGCACCTGCTAGTTTTCAAATTTCTAGTCCACAAGCTGGCGACACATTTTATGATGGTGAAACACCTAAGTTAAATTGGTCCCCTGCTAACCCAGAAGGGCAGGTTAGTGTGGATGGACATATTAAATGTTTCGCAATAGAAGAAGATCTAGAGCTTGATACCGATAATGAAAATGAAACATGGACGGCTCTAGATACAGGCTCTTACTACGTGCCACTGGCGGAGTTAGCACGTAATATGCGATTCGAAGTGAAGATTGAAGATGATGTTTTGCTTACATCTAAGGCTTGTGAATTTGATATAAAGTTATCTCGAGAAAATACAACATATTTATCGGATTATTTCGCCAGTAATAGCAAGGTTAGTATGCAAAAGTATGACGTGGTAAAAAATATGAAGTTCTATATCAATGGCTTTGATTAAGTATAGAGTTCAAATTATAGAAAGGTTTATGCTCAGTCTAAAATAGCCAATTACAGTGATAGGTACAAACGGATTAAAGCCTTTTAAAATTCGGATTACATACCAATATTTCTGGTTTTTTTGAGCCTGTAACTAATTTTGTGTAACTGCCTATCACGACATACTCTAGCTAGGTTAAAACAGCGCAATAAAATTGAAAAAACTTGATGTTCAAGGCAAAGTAGTAAAATAGAAAATGCGGCGGCTAAAACCGCTTTTATGTGTGCCCATCAAAATCAAACGGGTATGTATTTGAATTATTACAAGGAGAGCAATATGACTGAAAATCGACAAGAGTATTGGGGAATGCCTTTAAATACCTATTGTATGATGATTCATCTAAGTCAATTGACTAGTATCATCATTCCAGGACTAGGTTTTATTCTACCTATAGTGATGTGGGCAATGAATAAAGATCAAAATGAGGAAATTGATAAACACGGCAAAGCTACGATCAATTGGTTAATCAGTTTATTTATATATTCTATAGTTTGCGGAATTTTGGTTTTTATATTTATAGGGATCATAGGCTTGTTGATATTAGCCTTGCTTAATTTTGTCTTTGCGATTGTTGCTAGTATTAAAGCGAATGATGGTCAATTATGGGTTTACCCTCTTAGTATTCAGTTTCTGAAATGGTAGGTGCTTTCCTTAACAAATTAATATACCCAACTAAGACTGTGGGCTATTTATTTTGCGGTATTTCGAACTCAAATACTTGAAACTGTCAAGGGAACGAGTTGGTTTATAGAAGTTACTGCTTTTTCTGGTGTCTATCTACTCATGTCATTCTGCTTTACAATAACGACAGAATTTAATGATTTAGGAATAAAAATGAAAAAAGTCATGTTAGGCCTTATGCTGTTAACTTGCTCTTTGGCATCTCAGGCTCAGCCAGCTAAAGAAGATAGTGTTAAAGAATTAATGAATATTTCTGGTGCAGAACAAATGGGCACTATGATGATGAACCAGATGATACCTGCTTTAAAACAAGCGATCCCAGAAGCGTCTGAAGAGTTTTGGCAAGATGTGATGGTTAGTATGGATATGAAGGATTTAATGAATAACATTATTCCTGTGTATCAAAAGAATTTATCAGAAGTTGATATTCAAGCGATTTTAGCTTTTTACAAAACACCTTCTGGACAAAAATTATTGGCTTCACAACCGGCCATTATGCAAGAGTCTATGCAAATTGGTCAGCAATGGGGACAAAGAGTGTTTCAAGAAGTGATGCAGAAACATGCTAAGTTAAAAGCTGAAAAGGCGAATTAATTCGTAACTAATAAAATTAATTACCATAAAATCAGGAGCTTAAATGCTCCTTTTTTTTGCCGATTTATGACACATTAATTGTAAGGTAGTTGACAACACACACTTATATTCAGCTTTTTACATTCAGGCAACTCTTTACTCTAAGTGGCCGTAAGTATTGAACTTGTTGCAACATCAAGGTAGCCTTCTTACTTGATTTTCATCATTTTTTATAAGTTTATATGGCACCCCAGACAGCGACCGCTAATTTAATCGAGACTATAGCTAAAAAAATTCTGAGTTCTGAGTATCCTGAAAGCACATTATTACCCAGTGAAAATGAGTTGGCTAAAGATTTTAAGCTATCTCGTACTACTGTTCGCAGTGCCCTGCAAGCTTTATCTGCTAAAAGAATGGTGACTATTATTCCGAAAAAAGGCAGTTTTGTTAATGCTAGTGAAACTTGGAACTGGCTCGATCATGATATTCTCGGTTGGCTTAGTAGTATAAAAGTGAACCATAGTGATCTGTCACATCTTATGGCTGCTCGTCTTATTTTTGAACCAAATACATCAGCTCTAGCAGCACTTAATGCTACAGCTAAAGATCTTTTCCTGATGGAAGAGGCTTGTGATGAAATGCAGCAAGGGGTTGAGCAAGGTGATCGTTCTTTGTTTAATCAAGGTGATATTAAATTTCATCGGGCGTTATTAATCGCTTCACATAATCCATTTATTATTGCTATTGGTGATGTATTGTCTAAAGGTTTGGTTTTGTCTTTCAGTCATACTATGGATAAAAATTTACCAGAAAGTAAACCTGCAGTAGCAGAACATGTTAAATTGTTAGAGGCAATTCGGTTACGTCAACCTGATGCGGCAAGAGAGCAAACTCGGGTGATAGTTTTAAACGCTATTAGAAAAAACCAAGAAGCTGAGCCTAACTATATCTCCCATATTGGCTGACCTCATATCTAAAATATAACTGATAGTTAAGTTCAATTTTCCCCTTTATTGATTCACCCAATCGACTTATTCACTAAGAATATTTGTCTATTGAATGCTGTTTTAAATCATTTCTCTTTGAAAGTTTCAGCTATATTTCTTGTCTACAGCACCTTTAATTTTAACAAATAAATAACCTTTTAAATCAACAGGTAAAACTAATGTTAATACAGTTGGCCTTTTAAATATTGACATTCTTTTAGGATAAATCTATCTTGTACTACAAGTTTCATTTTTAAGTATTACAAGGTGTGTGGATGGCTGTTAATTGGATCTCTGTTGACTGGGGAACAACAAACTTTAGAGCGTGTTTAATTGGTCCCAGTGGTGAAGTTGTTGACAGAATTAATGCTGACAAAGGTTTTCTCAGTGTTGCCGCTGAAGGTTTTGAACAAGTATTGACTGATTTATTGCAACCTTGGTTGGTTAAGTACAAGCAACTGCCAATATTAATGGCCGGTATGGTGGGGTCTAAAAATGGTTGGAAAGAAGCGCCATATGTAAACACTCCGTTAAATATTCAGAAACTAGTTAAAGGCCAGAGTATTTTTTCTTTGTCCAGAGGAAATAAAGTACTGATTATTCCAGGTGTTTGCCACCTAGATGTCAATGATCGTGAAGATGTAATGCGTGGAGAAGAAGTCCAAGTTTTTGGCCTAGCCGCTAAGCTCAAATTGAACCAATTTGATGTCATTTTGCCAGGCACTCATAGTAAACATGTTAGTTGGAAAAATAATCAACTGACCAGTGTTAACACTTATATGACAGGTGAACTTTATGCTTTGTTGAGGGCCCACTCTATATTAGGCAAAAATTTACCTAGTCAAACTAAAGATGTTGATTTAGCTGTTTTTTCTAGTGGTGTGACGGCTGGCAATTCGATGACTTTAAGCCACGCTCTGTTTATGGCAAGAACCCAGGCTTTATTCAATAAAGTTCCTCAAGACTTAGTGCTTTCTTATCTTTCAGGGATATTAATTGGTAATGAATTAGCCGATTTAAAATTGACAAGTCCTGTCTATATTGTCGCAGAAACTCAGTTAGCTGAACGCTATGTTAAGGCTCTCAAAATACTAGAATATACTGCTATTGCCGTTAACGCCGAACAGTGTTTTTTAGCAGGTATGCAAAGTGTCTTTCAAACGTATCATAAGGAACTAGCATGAAACTAGAGACCTCGAATTATCAAACTACTTTCAAATCATTACCTTTAGTCGCGATCTTGCGAGGTGTTAAACCTGAAGAAGTACTTTCTATTGCACAAATATTATTTGACCAAGGGTACAGGTTTATCGAAGTCCCCCTTAATAGCCCTGACGCATTAGTCAGTATCAGCAAGTTAGTTGATTATTTTGCTGAAAAAGCTTGGATAGGTGCGGGTACGGTTACCACCATGCAACAACTTGACGCTGTGTTGCAAACAGGCGCTCGGCTTATAGTTACACCTAATACTAATCCGGCAATCATCAAAAAATCGGTCAACGCAGGTTGTGTGGTGATGCCTGGTGCGATGACAGTAACAGAAGCCTTCTGTGCTATTGAAGCAGGCGCCGAAATTGTCAAATTGTTTCCTGGCGAAATGTTAACCCCATCTGTTGTCAAAGCACTACGTGCAGTGTTACCGGCTGATGTTATGTGTATCCCAGTAGGTGGTATTTCGGCTGACACCGAGCAAATGAAAACATATATAAGCGTAGGTGCTAATGGCTTTGGTCTAGGATCGGGCCTTTATCGACCTGGAATGACTATCGAACAATTAACCTTAACGGCTAAAAACTATATTACCGCTTGGCAAAGTGCTTGTGGGCAAATGGCGTGAAAATGCTGCTTCAATTGTTTAACACAATTGAATTTTATTGAGTAAGAGGAAAAACTAAATGGACATCATGCAGTTAGGCGTATTTGTATCCTTAACACTTGCTGTTGCTTTTATTACTTATCAAAAGTGTAAGGGTTTTGAACGAGGCAATTCAAGTAAAGAGTACTTTTTAGCCAATGGTGGTTTAAGTTGGGTGTATATTGGTGGCTCGATCGTTTTGACCAATATTAGTGCTGAACAAATTGTCGGTATGAATGGGCCACAAATGTTACTTGTGGCTTGGTGGGAGTTAGCCGCTGCATTTGGGCTTATTATTCTGGCCCATGTATTTATTCCAATTTATTACAAAACCGATTGTCTTACCACCAGTGAATTATTAGAGAAAAAAACCAACAGTAAAAGTGTTAGAGCCATAGTGTCTGTGCTGTTTTTATTAGGTTATGTTTTCATTCTATTGCCGACCATTTTGTATACTGGCTCTTTATTCATGAAGACCATGTTTGGCCTTGATTTACCCATTATTGTACTTTCTATACTATTTGCTATGGCTGGGGCTGCATACGCTATCTTTGGTGGCCTAAGAGCCATTGCTATATCTGATACTTATAATGGTATTGGTTTGCTTATTATGGGCACACTGGTCACCGTTTTGGGTTTATATGCCATTGATTTTGATTTAACCGGTTTACCTGCTGAACGTATGACTATGATTGGAGATCAAGATTCCTATATTCCCTTTGATACTGTTTTTACTGGCTTGCCATTAATTTGTATCTTCTATTTTTGTACTAACATGGTTATCACCCAAAGAGCTTTGGCAGCCAAGAATATTAAAGAAGCCCAAAAGGGCGTGTATATGGCAATTGTGGCTAAAATATTCATGCCGGTTATTGTGGTGTTGCCTGGCCTTATTTCATACAAATTATACGGTGATATAGGGGATTCTGCTTACGGAACATTAGTCGGAAATATTCTCCCTTCTTGGCTTTCTGGTGCATTTGCTGCGGTAATGGCTGGGGCTGTATTATCGTCTTTTAATAGTTGTATTAATTCAGCAGCCGCACTTTATGTATGTGATATCCATCAAAACTATATTAATAAAGGCGTCAATGTTCAAAAAATAGGCATGCTTACCTCTTTAATTTTAGCTATTTCTGGGCTGATCATGGTGCCTATCTTTCAAAATGCAGAAAGTGTTATCAATATGCTTCAGCAATTCAATGGTTTATACAGTATGCCTGTTTTGGGGGTGTTTATTTTAGCTATGACTATGAAGAATATTAACCCTACTGCTATTAAATTTGCTTTGCTTATGGGGACTGTGGTTTACGCAGTCTTCACTTTTGTTTGGTCGCCATTACATTATATTCATTTGATGGCGATCAGCTTTATGACCACAGTAATCATAGGAATTGTACTGGATAAATTACTCACCAGTCCCAGGCCGGTTGTTACGGTCAATAGTTGATACAAAATAGATTAATAGATTAATAGGTTGATGGCTAAAAGAGCCATCAAAATGAGGATAGAAACATAATGAGTCATGAACGAGCCGTTGCTTTAATTACAGGTACCAGCCAAGGTATTGGATTGGCTATCGCTGAAGCTTTTTTGGCAGAAGGCTATCTAGTTGTTGGTTGTGGTCAAAGACCTGCTAGTGCAATTGATAACTCAGCATTTGAAACGCGTTATCCAGATCAGTATTTTTATCGTCAATGTAATATGTGCAACCTTGAAGAAATAGAACTATTGGTTGACTACACAATACAAGAATTTGGCCAGTTAAACGCAGTGGTTTCTAATGCCGGTAAAAATGTGTTTTCTGGGGTGGATTGTTCATTAGACGATTGGAATCAAAACTTTGACCTTAATCTTAGATCTCATTGGTGGTTAGCTAAAGCTTGCCGCAATGCATTAACGGCAAGCAAAGGCGCTTTTTTGGTCATGACATCTAACCACGCTTTTAATAGTTTACCGGGTTGTGCGCCATATAGTATCAGTAAACATGCCTTAGTCGGTTTGGTGCAAAGCATGACCTTAGATTGGGGCAGAGACTTTAGAACCGTAGGAATTGCCCCAGGTTTTATTGATACAGAAGGTAATCAAGCTTGGTTTGATAGTCATCCTGAACCTGACCATATTCGGCAAAAAACAATTGAACAACATCCAGTAGGCCATATCGGTAAACCACAAGATGTGGCTGAGCTTTGCTTATTTTTAGCCAGTAAAAAAGCCTCGTTTATTGCCGGTACCACCATAGTGATAGATGGCGGTAGAAGTACAGTGATGGCTGATGATTAACCATTTTTCTATCAACAAATCCGAACATATATATATCTGTGAGCTGCCTATTAACGGCCAGCCTCTCCATCATTTTGATACTTCATTTCTAAGGAAAAATCATGAGTAATTGTAATTCTTGTGGCGGCGGTTGCGGCTCTCAATCTCACCATAATGACATTTTAAAAGGCGATAGCGGAGCATTAAAACGCGCTTTATATAAATCAATGGGACACACAGATTCACAATTACGTAAGCCTGTTATTGCTGTGGTCAATAGTTACACCAATGCAACGGCTGGTCATGTTAATTTGAATGATGTCACGGCTAATGTTATCAAAGGAATCGAAGCAGCCGGAGGGGTGGCCATGTCTTTTGGCACTATTGCCCCATGTGACGGTATTGCTGCCGGTCATTTAGGCATGCGTTTTGTTTTAGCTGCTCGTGAGGTGATCACTGCCTCTATTGAAGTCATGACACGGGCACATAATTTTGATGCCATTGTTTTAGCTGGTTCATGCGACAAAATAGTCCCTGCTATGTTGATGGCCGCTGCTCGTTTAGATATTCCGGCTATTATGGTTAATGGTGGCCCCATGTATCCTGCTGAATATAAAGGCAAACATTGGGACGGTAATATTGTTTCTGAAGCTATAGGTTGGAAAAAACGTGGCTTAATTGACGATAAAGAATTTCGTGAAATTGAAGACATCGCTGAACCAGGTCCTGGCTCTTGTACTATGTACGGCACAGCCAATACTATGTGTTGTTTGGCTGAGACCTTAGGCATGATGTTACCTGAAAGTGCAACGGTTCCTGCAGTTTCACCACAAAGAATGGACGTTGCTTACAAAACTGGCGAAAGAATTGTCGAACTAACGCAGCAAGGGATCACTGCCCGTCAAATAATTAACAGTGATTCAATTTATAACGCCATATGTTTGTTGGTGGCTACCGGCGGTTCAACTAATGCTATTCTGCATTTACAAGCATTACATTATGAAGCCGGTCTAGGTAAATTATCTCTACAAACCTTTGATGAAATCAGTCGAAAAATACCGACTATTGCTTCTATTTATCCTGCCTCAGAATACGACATGATTGATTTCCATGAAGCTGGCGGTATTGCTGCGGTAGAACGTGAATTAAGACCTTTACTTAAATTAAATGCATTGACTGTGGTTGGTACTAAAGAAGAAACATTAGCCAAAGTAGCAGATTCAAGCCGACGTGAAGTGATCCGTCCATTGTCTGATGTTTTTAGTTCAGAGGGTGGGGTGGCAATATTACGCGGTAATTTAGCTAAATTAGGTGCGGTAATTAAACCTGCGGCAGTACCTGCTCACATGTTTGAATTTAGTGGTCCTGCAGTGACCTTTGATTCAGAAGATGAAGCGGTTGAAGCCATCATGGAAGGAAATATAAAAAAGGGTAGTGTATTAGTGCTTCGTTATGAAGGACCAAAAGGTGGACCTGGTATGCCTGAAATGTATGAACCAATGAAATACTTAGAAGGTATGGGCTTATCTGATCATTGTGCTTTGATCACAGACGGACGATTCTCTGGTTCAAATAGGGGCTTATTTGTTGGTCATTTATCACCTGAAGCGGCCGATTGCGGCATGATCGCGCTGATTGAAGCGGGTGATAAAATTAGTATTAACATTGAGACTCGTGAACTGACTTTACATGTTGATGATGAAACGCTAGCTGAACGTGAAAAGTTATGGAAACCTCTGAGAAAAGAAGTACCTAGAGGATTTTTAGATATTTATCGAGATCGTGCAGCGTCAGCAGCAGAAGGGGCGGTATTAGCCTAATGAACGCTAGCCTAGCAGAAGATAATTTAATGACAAATGTCAAAAAGCCAGCTGATTTGTTTGGCATTAACCCCATTGCCGCTATGCCTTTTAATCAGCAAGGTGAGATTGATTTAGTCAGTTTTAAAAGCATGCTTGAGCATTTGGCTACAACAGCTTGTCATGGGGTAACTTTATTCGGTATTGCCAGTGAGTTTTATAAGCTAAATGACGCAGAAAAACAGCAACTAACTGAAATATTTATTAGTACTTTAGCTGATACAAATATTTATCGCTGTATCTCTGTTACCGAACACTCGACAGAGCTTGCGGTTAAAAAAGCCAAAATGTATCAGCAATCAGGTGCTGATTGTTTAATGTTATTGCCACCATTTTTCTTGAAACCTGATAATGCTCAGATTAAAGAGCATATTTGTTCGGTGTTAGCTGCAGTGGATATTCCGGTTTTGGTGCAATACGCGCCAACTGAAACCGGGCTGCCTATTACTCCACAAGAAATGCAGTCAATGTCTGCGCAATATACAAATTGTGTATTTAAGATTGAGTGTAATCCACCTGTTGATTATACCAAGGAGCTATTAGCTCTTAAACCTGATGCTGTCGTTTTGAATGGCTATGCGGGTTTATATATGTTGGACATGCTGAAAGTGGGGGGAAAAGGTGTGATGCCTGGTTGTTCTTTCACTGAAATTTATGTCGCTATATATAATATGTGGTGTGCAGGTGAAGTAACTAAAGCGCAGGCACTGCATAGCAAGCTGTTTGAATATATTTCTCATTGGATGAAACATTGTGAACGTATTATTCAAGTTGAGAAAACTATTTTGTATAAACGAGGCATTATCGCTAATGATTATTGTCGTAAACCCGGTTTTAGTTTAACTGAGGAAGATGAGTTGCTGATCACTGGGTTTTTGCAAGACTTCGATGATATTTTGCAAGGCGCATAGCAGCCAGTTGACTGATTATAAGTGAATAGTACTGAAAGCTAATAAGTTGAGCCTCTCGATAATACTTTAGGGGTTCTACATACAGTAGGGTTTTGTGCGTAATAAGCGGTTATCAATTACAAAATCCTACCTCCAAGACAGTAAATATTTAAACGTTATTTTTAAGCAAAACTAATAAATTACATATTTAGCAACAACATAAAATAGATCTTGTCTGATATGTGATATAAGGTAAGTGTTAAGATCAGGGGGATATCCAAATGAAACATATTTTTAAACGACTGGCTGGGGTAGTGTTAGCCGTTGGTGTAACGGCAACCGCTCACGGTGCAGAAACCCTAGAATACCCTATCAAGGTGATGGAAAGTTTCGAACAAGGGCTCCCCGATTATTGGTCGATCACAGGAAAAAATTACAGTCTTGACAATAAACGAATGAAACACGGAACTCATTCTTTAAAGTGGAACTGGCAAGGGAATGACAGCATAACTGTACATACACCTATCGGTTATCGAAAGCCTATCGATTTATCTAAAGCCCCGTCTACTGGCCGATTTCAATATTTGAAAAATGGCCATAGTTCATATGAATCTAAAGAAGTGCTGGAGACCCCAAGAGGTTTCTTCATGTGGATATATAATGATAAAGCGACCACCCAAAGGTTAAGTTTTGAATTTGGCCGTGGTGCAGAAGTAGATGTTGAGTTTGACTTTAATTTAGATTTTGTTGGTTGGCGTACTGTTTCTGTTAATTATGACAGAGGTGATATGCAAGGTGTACCCCATCCAGATATGGATACCTTGACTATTAGAGCTCCGGCTACTGGAGCCGGTACTTTTTATCTAGATACAGTCGGTTTGTCAGTACCAGTTAATCCGAAAACCGTTGGCCCCAATCCTCAATTACCCAACCTTGATCCCCATGAAAGATTAGTGTCTAACTACGATCATAAAATGCTGATGTTTCATGGTTACAAACCTACATTTCAATTAAAACCCTTAACTAAAGATAGTTTGGCACAAGTTAATAACTTAACTGCAAAGGCCGAGCAATTTATATTCCCTGACTATGAGAGAGAAGCACAGTCCAAGAAGTCTATTTCGTCAATCACCAAGAAGTTTAATGAATTTGAAATTAAACGAGAAGGCGAACAGATATTCGGTAAACCTTTGGTGAAAACCAGCCTGTTTCCAGAATATTTTGTTGAAACAGGTTTAGGCAAAAAGCTTAATGCAAGTGTTATGGAATGGCGTTGGGACTTCAATAATTTACTGTTGAGTATGGCTAAACAATATCAAGTAGCTAAATCTACAAAGGATAAAGAGCAGCTAGAAAAAATGTTTATTGATTTATTCGACTACGGTATTGATCAAGGTTTTGCAGAAGGTGCAGGACTGGGCTGGATCCATCACTATGCCTATGAAATTAGAGAAGTAGCACCGGCATTTTTATTGATGCGTGATGTGTTGGCTCGTCATAATCGTTTAGGGCAAGCCATAGCCACCATGAAATGGTTTTATGGTTTTGGCCAAGTTTACAGTGAAGATGTGGTTTATGGCGTTAAAGGCAGAAAAGCCGCTGATGCAGATGATACCCAAGGTTTCTTATTGCCTCGTTTATATATGGCACTGGCCATGGAAAACTCAGCAGAAAAAGTCCGGGACCTTGAACATTACGCCTCGTATTTTGCCAATGTGACTACTGCTTATGCGCCGGCACTTGATGAAGTGTTTAAAGCAGATGGCTTAACGTTTCACCATGGTGGACATTCACAAGGCTATGGTGGTCGAGCAGTGAAAGCCGCTGCTGCGGTAATGTATTTACTGAAAGACACTCCTTTTGCAGTAGAAGATGAAGTATTTGGACGTATGAGAAAGATCACCAATACCTTGTTTGATACTTTATTCGGCAAACAATATATTGGGGCGCGAGCATTTACGAATACTCGTTTTACTAACTATGAATTTCCGGCCAACATGTACGATTTACCGGCTTTAATTGCGCTTAGTGCACCTACATTTGATGCTGAAATGGCAGGTTTGTACCAAGAGCTTTACACTAACAATAAAAAGAATGATGCCTTTCATGATTATTGGCTGAATAAACTTAAACAAGCAGGGGATATTGGTGAGTATCATTATGCGCCTAGCCGAGTTTTACCCTACAGTGCGTTAGCTACCATTAGAGACGATAACAACTGGATGGCGACAGTGCGTGGTCACAGCAAGTATGTATACCCATATGAGAGCTGGGGCTGGTTTGCTTACCCAACATTTATTGGTTATGGCTATTTGGATGTTTCTTACCCTAATCATTTAGATAGTACTCAAGCTGATAATAAAACCACTTGGCATGCTGGTTACGACTGGCATCGTTGGCCAGGAGTCACATCTGTTAATGTGCCTTACGCACAAATTCAAACTCACCCTGGTCAAGTAAAAGACGAAGGAGGCGAATATCCTTTTTCTGATCAAGCTTTTGTTGGTGGAGCTGAATCTACACTAGGCAACGCCGTTTTTACCTTTCCGTTTAAAGGTCATGATGTCTTTGGTTTGCAGAGTTTTACTGGGATTAAATCTTACTTTTTATTTGAAGACTTTATTGTTGCCTTAGGCTCAGATATCAAAAGTGATATTGCACAACATGCAGTAGAAACCACAATTTTGCAGAATCCTTTTAATAAAGGTGATAGTAAAAGTGGCAGTCAATTTATGTCTAATCAACTGGATGAAAAAACCTTTCCTTATGTAAATAAAATATCAGACAGCGAACCTTTGTGGTTGGTGGATAGCCGCCAAACGGGGTATTACATCCCACAAATCCCACAAGGCAGTGAGTTGCTGATGCAACGTACAGAGCAAACTAACCCTGATTACAAAAATATCGAAGCAGTTAAGGGAAACTTTACCACCTTGTTATTTGATCATGGCATAAAACCGAATAATGCACATTATGAATATGTGGTTATGCCAAATAGTAGCTCGGCTGATATGCAAGATTTTGCCAAAGCTATGCAACAGAAGAATAACCAGCATCCCTATCGAGTATTGCAACAAGATAAGCGCGCCCATATTGTTCAGTCGCCTGAAAAGTCTACCACGGCTTACGCGGTATTTGATGCCCAAACGATATTACCTAAAACAGTGGTAACTAGGGTGAATAGACCAGCTACTTTTATTGTCAAAGAAACGAGTCAGGGCATACAGCTAGCGGTTGCCGATCCAGATTTAAATATCTATGACGGGCAAGATGATTTAATGCCTGATGGTAGTCGAGTTGAGCTGTCTATCTATAACCACGAGTGGTTTTTTTGGCCAAGTCGCAGCAGTAAAGTACAGCTAACACTTAGTGGCGAATGGAAAATTTCTCAACAGGTAAAAGAAATTGAAACCGTTGAACGTAAGAAAGCGACAATTATCAAAGCTAGTGAAACTGAAACTATTATTGAGTTTGAATGTAAAGATGGCTTAACAGCAGAAGTATTGTTGTCGAAAGTGACACGTTAAAAAATTAGTATTCCATAAGCGATGAACTTTTAGTTTTCATTACTGACATAAAAATAGATAGGATAAAACTACAAATGCGAGCTCTAAAATTATTTATTTTTGCATTAGCAGTTAACTTGTTTTTGCTGGGGTGTGCAAAACATTCTAGTTTAACCACACATCAGGTAGCTAACCTGCAATATGGTGATCCGGGGTGGGTGTTTGATGAAACTAAAGCCGATCCAAAATATCCTGATATGGTTGAATGGGCAAAAGCAGGCGTCAGAGGCGGTATTCCTTTTCGAGACACAACACCTATTGTAAAAACAATTAACCCGGGAACAGACAACATCCAAGGGGCTATTGATCAAGTAAAAAACGGCGGAGTGATTATTTTAAAATCGGGTACTTATACCCTGAATCAGCCTGTGTATTTAAAATCAAATATTATTCTGCGCGGCGAAACAGGTGATCCTAAAGATGTGGTTATCAATATTAACTTTCGTCAGACATGGCAAGGGTGGGCGTCAAAGCGTTATGGCTTAGTCATGCATGATGTTAAAAGTGCTGGGATAGAAGATGTCACCCTGCTTTATCTAGTACCGAATTTACAACCCAAAGACCACAATAATTATAGCGACAAGTGGGTTCAAGGTGTGATGAATAATGATGTGGACCGAGATGACCTGTATGTAGGGTTAATCAAAGTGTCTGGCACTACATCTGACTCTTGGGTTGATAATTGTCGACTTTTGGAGTCTGGTACTGACCCAATACTCACCGAAAAAACAACTAAACATTTAACCTTTCGTAATAACTTTGTGGACCGAGCTTACAACAAAGGTGGCCGCGGCAATGCTTATTTTGATATGCGTGGGCAATATATTTTAGTGACGGGTAATACCATTAAACGTATACGCCATCTTGCGATTGAGATGGGGGCAAAATATGTGGTGGTTTATAACAACCACATAGAAGTGGATGTCAATTTTCATCAAGGTGATTTAGGCCATAACTTGGTTGAGAATAATACCATTAGGGTACCTGAGTGGCATAGAGCAGATGCAAAACATGACAATTGGCAAGTTTTTGCAACGGGTAACTCTCGTCAGCATTCACCTGCAAGTGATGAAAATATGCTCTATAAAAATATAACTGACTTAAGAGGATTGGGAGCTAAATATGCCGACCCGAATATTGTCTATAAAGTATTGAAGTATAAAATTGGCGCTTATTCTGCAGAGCCTCCTATTCACAATACTTTCTATGCCATTAAGAAACAGCAACATTAATACAATATAAATTAATACTTTAACCACAAATAATGTGTTGTTAATGAACACTTGTTTGTCATGATTAACATAAAAATAAATAGGAATAAAAACAGATGCGAGCTCCAAAATTATTTATTTTTGCACTAGCCGTTAATTTAACTTTGCTGGGCTGTGCAAAACATTCAAGTTTAACCACTGAGCAGTTAGTCGATCTTGAATATGGTGATCCGGGCTGGGTGTTTGATGAAGCTAAGGCCGATCCAAAATATCCTGATATGGTTGAATGGGCAAAAGCAGGCGTCAGAGGAGGTATTCCTTTTCGAGACACAACACCTATTGTAAAAACAATTAACCCGGGAACAGACAATATTCAAGGGGCTATTGATCAAGTAAAAAACGGTGGCGTGATTATTTTAAAATCGGGTGCTTATACCCTTAATCAGCCTGTGTATTTAAAATCAAATATTATTCTGCGCGGCGAAACGGGTGATCCTAAAGATGTGATTATCAATATTAATTTTCGTCAGACATGGCAAGGCTGGGCGTCAAAGCGTTATGGTTTAGTATTAGATGATGTTAACAATGCGGGAATAGAAGACTTAACCTTGTTTTACTTGGTACCAGGTTTAGAACCAAAAGATAATGATGATTATAGTGACAAATGGGTTCAAGGCGTGATGAATAATGACGTTGACCGAGATGACTTATATGTGGGGTTGATAAGCTTATCTGGTACTACATCAGATTCATGGGTTGATAATTGCCGACTGCTAGAGGCCGGTACTGATCCAATTTTAACGGGTAAAAACACAAAACATTTAACTTTTCGTAATAACTTTGTAGACCGAGCCTATAACAAAGGTGGTCGCGGCAATGCTTATTTTGATATGCGCGGCCAGTATATTTTAGTGACCGGCAACACTATAAAACGTGTACGCCATCTTGCTATTGAAATGGGCGCAAAATATGTGGTGGTTTATAACAATCAATTAGAAGTGGATGTTAATTTTCATCAAGGTGATTTAGGTCATAATTTGGTTGAAAATAATACGATCCGTATTCCTGAGTGGCATAGACATAAAGGGAGTCATAATGGTTGGGCCGTTTTTGCTGCAGGTAATTCTGGTATGCATTTGGCTGCCGGAGAAGGTAATAAAATGTTTAAAAATGTAAGCGATTTACGTAATACAGGCGCAAAATATGCGGATCCAAATGTTGTTTATACTACCGTTAAATATCATATTGAAGCCTATTCTGAAACGCCACCATTACATAACACTCTGTATGCCATCAAGCCTCAAGGGCAGTAGGGCTTATTGAGTTTTACTTAAAGATTTTGGTAATTTGTGCGGTATTTCTATAGTACTGACGTGGTTCAGGTTATAGCAGATGCCGCACAAGTTATGTATTCTGGATTGTCCTGATCCCTTTTTACAATCAATGCTCTGCCTCCATTTCTCATATCAACAAAAAACTCTCTAACAGTATTTAGTAAGGCTGCACATCTAAATAGCCCCAAAAAGTAAATAAAAAGTTAAATAAATGTCTAACAAGTGTTTGTGTAGCATGACAAAATAAGTATACTTATAAGATAACGTATAAGTGATGGTTTGTATGTTTTGCAAACAAGCTTGAGATTAAAGTGGAGGATTTTCTCTAAGCGTCTTCGTCTTGTTTAGAGTAAAGCCTCAACCTAAGCTAAATCGCTAAAAAACATATGCATTTTAACCAAGAGGCCTAATGAAAAAATCTATCACTAGCCGTTTTATTATCTTAATGGCTCATTTGTTATTTTCTGCTGCTGTTCTTTCATCAAGTAATGTCAGCGCTGATCAATTAAAGGCTGACGCAGTATACAAATCAATGAATAAATTGAATTGGCAGTTAGCCTTTGAGGATAAAGGCACTGCTGCTTGGCAAGATAATTGGGTGTTAGACGGCCTAAAAGCTAAAGTAGAAAATAGCGCTAAGGGTATGACTATTTCGGCTGGCCCTAAGTGGCGAGATGACGCCCACCATGCGACCTTATGGACTAAACAAAGTTTTAATGGCGACATCAAAATAGAATATGACTTTATCCGTTTAGATAACAACGACCGTGGGGTGAATATTCTCTATGTTCAGGCGACCGGTAGAGACGTAGGACCTTATAAAAAAGATATATTTGCTTGGTCAAAACTGCGCGAAGTGCCTGTGATGCGTTATTACATCAATAACATGCACCTTTATCATTTAAGTTATGCGGCATTTGCGGTGGATAATAATGACGAGACAGCTGATTATTTAAAATCTCGTCGTTATATGCCAGAACACAAAGATGGCTTTTCTAATACAGGGTTTGGTCCTAAATATACAAAAAGCGGTTTTTTTAAGCCCGGTGTTCCCCATCATATTACCTACATAAAAAAAGGCACCGATGTTTATTTTCATGTGGAGAATCCTCAACAAACTAAAGTTTTCGATTTTGACGGTGCAAGTTTTCCTCCAGTAGAAGAGGGGCGTATAGGCCTTCGTTTGATGTATACCCGTAGTTCTTTATTTAAAAACTTTCGTGTAAGTGAATTAGCAGAGTAAAATTAAGCATTAAAAACCCACAGAGCAATTCAATATAAACATGCAGCTTAAATATGTTTTAGCGCTTTTTAAAATTAACAAAAATTGATTGTTGTAGTATTTCAGATAGGAAAACCGAATGATTAACATTACCACTTTAAACAAACTTAGCTGGACTAAATGCCGGATCAGCCTAGCGTTATCTTTGAGTACTTTGCTCATGGGGGCATGCTCAACAGATTCACCGCAGACCCAGGAGAAATCGGAAAATCTAGTGTCCAGTACTGCTGTGACCAAAAAGCCTAATTTGCTGTATATTTTTCCTGACCAATTACGTCTTTATTCAATGGGATTATGGAGCCAATCGGGTTATGACAAGGTGTTGAGAACCAAAGGCGATCCTGTTTATACCCCAGCCATTGACCAATTAGCTAAAGATAGTGTGATCTATACACAGGTGGTGAGTAATCATCCGGTTTGTAGTCCGCATCGGGCTATGTTGATGTCGGGTATGTGGCCAAGCCAAAATGGGGTGGAAGACTTAAATACTAAGGTTAATCGTACTCAAGGATTACGACAAGATATCACCACTTTTACCGATGTACTGAATGATGCGGGTTACGATACGGCTTATGTAGGAAAAGTACATTGGCAACGGATCAAGAAGGTATTTGATAAAGACGGCAATTACGTTGGTACTGAAGAGGCGCCAGGTGGTTTCGTGCCTAACCCTTTTGATAACTATGTTCCTCCTGGAGTTGAAAGGCGTGGCAACGAGTATTGGTTTCAGTCTGTGGGTGATGTACACAATGATAATAAGGCCTACTCATCTGAGCCTGATCTGGTAGCAGGTAAAAAAGATGGTGACTTTCATAACCCTCATCAATTCTCGGTAGATGTTGAAGCTGATGTGATCGTTAAATACCTTAAAAACGAAAATGGTGAACGTGATCCTAGCAAACCATTTAGTATCGTTTGGGCACCCAATCCACCCCATAATCCATATTCTGATGTAGGGGACACTAAGGCTTCTGTGTATGAACAGTATTACCAAGGATTACCAGCAGATGAGTTATTGGTTAGAGACAATGTCAAAGCCGATAAATCAAGTCGTGTTGTGCCCTGGAATGGTGATCCTAGAGCGGTGGCTAATACCCCTAAGGCAGAAACGGCTATCCCTATTTACCTTTCTCATGTTACCGCTGTCGATCAGCAAGTAGCGAAAGTACTCCAAGCACTGGAAGCCGCAGGAGAAGCTGACAACACCATAATAGTGTATACCACTGATCATGGTGAAATGATGGGCAGCCAAAGTTTAATGGCAAAAAATTATATGTATGAAGAAAGTTTTCGTGTGCCATTTATCCTTAAAGCCCCAAATGTTGCCCACCGAATTGATGATTTGATGCTAAGTACTGTGGATATTATGCCAACCCTGCTGTCTTTAATGGGTCTCGCAGATAATATTCCGGCGACCGTATCTGGTAGAGACTATTCAACCGGTGTTAAAACAGGGCAATACCAGCAAAAACCTGCTTCGGCTTTATACCTCAATATGAGCCGTAAAGGGGTACGCACAGACCGTTATAGTTATGTGGTGATTAAAACGGGTGAAACCGAGTTATACGACAACATCAACGACCCATATCAGTTGAAAAATCTCCACCCGAGTGACATTCCCGCAAGTGACTATAAGTTTCTAAAAGAGCAGCTGGGATATTGGCTTATCGAAGCTCAAGACGGCTGGGCTGAGCAAGGTAAACATGCACAACTAATAACTTACCCTAACAGTTAATTCAGTTAATTCAGTTAACGCTACAGCTTGTTGCTGTAGCGTTTCTGTCAATAGAAACAGTATTTGATAGTCACAATGCATCCGCGGTAGGTAAATATATTGAAACCCACTCAATTATTGTCAATCAGTAAAAAGCTTCACATTAATAAAATCTACAAAGTCGTTATAGCTACAGTAGTATTTTTAATTACACAGCCTGTTTTAGCTCAAGCTAAATATGGAAACTATTTGGGAGCAATAATCAAGCCCGGCTGGCAGTAATAGGTCGATTACTGCCACAGTTTTCCATTATCCTTCATTGGCTACTTTTATTTTTTGTACTAAAAAGTCTACTGCTGCTTTGACTTTGGGCACTAAATAACGCTGTTTTTGATACAACAAATATACGGCCATATTCGCATGTTGATTGATTGCCAACTCATGCTCAAACTTAAGTTCTTGTAACTGCCCGGACTTAATATATTCAGCTAACGCCCATCTAGTCGACATTAAAATACCTTCACCATTACAGGCTTTTTTTGCTAGCCATGGCCCGTTATTTGAAATCGCTACCGCTGGGCCTGAGACATCATGCCATTGATCGTTTATTTGGCATAACCAAGGTGTAGGCCCTGACGGTGCTTTAAAATAAAGGCCTTTATGCTGCTTTAATTCCAGCGCATTATTAGGCACCCCGTACTTCTCTAGATAACTGGGGGAAGCCACAGGGATAAAACCATTGTCCATTAACTTTATGGCTAACACGCGTTCATTTGGTGCATAACCACCACGGATAGCAATATCCACATCGTCACGGCCAAGTGTTGATAATTCGTCACTTAAACTGACATCTAATACAATTTCAGGATACAAGGCGCTAAATTCATCTAACAGTGGAAGCAGTATCTTGTCACCAAAACTGACCATAGAACTGATACGTAAACGGCCCATTGGTGTGGTTTGGTAACTACGCACTGTTTCATTGCTTTGTTCCAACTGATTTAATATTTGTTGTACATCCTTGTAATAAATTTGACCCACTTCAGTGAGTTTAACTATGCGGGTCGAACGTTTTAGCAAGGTTGCGCCCAAACTCTTTTCTAAGTCAGCCACTCGTCTTGACAAGGAAGAGGGCGGCACATTAAAGGCCCTGGCAGCTTTGGTAAAGCTACTAGTCTCGACGACTTTACTGAAATAACGCATGGCGCGTAGTTGATCCAATGACCTCTCCCTTAATTAAATAGCTGATTGGCTGACCTATTTTTGCTTTATTGTTGTCTTAAAAGCAATAGTGATTGCCATTTAACCCCATATATAAGTCGATTGAAACCAGTAATAATAGCTTTACTTTAAATACAGGCACTTAATTACTTTTACAGTTATTAAACATAACCTGATCTTACTAATGGAAAACTAATTTATGATTATTTTGCACGGTTTTGCCGCTAGCAATTATTACAACTTAGTAAAACACGTATTGTTATACAAAGAACTGCCATTTAAAGAACATCTTGTTTATGGCGGGAGTAATGAGTTACTGGCTATTAGCCCGGCAGGAAAAGTACCTGCTATTACCACTAAAGAAGGCCTTTATCTTTCAGAGTCGAGTGTCATTTGTGACTTTATTGAAGAGACTTATCCTGAGACTCCGCTATATCCTGAAAATACTGGGGAACGTGCAACTGTGCGGCAAATTATGAAAATAGCAGAGCTTTATTGTGAACTGCCAAGTAGGCGACTTATACCCTATGTATTTTCAGACACTGACATTCCTGAGCCAGTTAAAGCTGAAGTACGTCAGGTATTGAGCCGCGGAGTAACAGCGTTAAATCGCTTGTGTCAGTTTTCACCTTGGATTGCCGGTAAACAATTTACTATGGCTGATATCTATGTGTATTACGTAAACACTATCGTTAACACTTTTGCCTCTAGGCAGCTTAACTGGGACGTACTAGCAGATATACCCGGCATGCAAGCGTGGAATGATTCTATGAGTCAATCAGCAATTGCGCAAAAAGTAGAGGCAGAGCGTTTGGCAAATATGCCTGAGTTTATGCAGAAGGTGAAAGCCCAGGTCCAAGCTGCACAGCTAAAATAGTCTATTTATTCAACAAAAATCAAAGTATGGCCAATACAATAAAAAGCTTGGTCGAAACATTTAATCATTTACAGGAGTAAGACCTTATGAAAGAGTCAAATATTCAACTGATATCAACAATTACTGAAGACAATAAACTAACCCTAGCTTTGCAAAGCATTGAAATGCCAAAACCTAGTGCCGATGAAGTAGTTATTCGCATTGAAGCTGCGCCATTAAACCCATCAGATTTGGGTGTCATGTTCAGTGCTGCCGATATGAGTACAGCAACACAAACTGGTACTGAACAAAACCCAGTTATTACCGCTGATGTGGCTGCTAAGTTTATGCCGGGACTAAAAACACGTGTAGGTAAAGCAACGCCTGTAGGTAACGAAGGGGCAGGCACAGTTGTCGCAGCGGGCTCATCGCCTGCAGCCCAAGCATTAATGGGTAAAACAGTTGCTGTCATTGGTGGTGGGACATACCGCCAATATCACTGTGCCAATGTACAAAGTTGTTTAGTGTTAAAAGAAGGCACTACAGCTAAAGAGGGGGCCTCTTCTTTTGTTAACCCATTAACTGCATTAGCTATGGTTGAAACTATGCGTGCAGAAGGCCATAAAGCCATCATCCATGCAGCAGCGGCCTCTAACCTGGGGCAAATGTTAAACCGTATTTGTATTGCCGATGGCATAGATTTAATCAACATCGTACGTAAACCAGAACAAGAAACCTTGTTACGTGATATGGGCGCTAAATATGTAGTTAATTCAACGAGTGAAACTTTTCTTGCCGACTTAACCGCCGCGATTATTGAAACCGGTGCCACGATTGCTTTTGATCCAATTGGTGGCGGACAATTAACCAGTGACATTCTTAATTGTATGGAAGTGGCTGTGGCTCGCGATATGAAAGAGCATAGTGTTTATGGCTCAGACATATTCAAACAAGTATATATTTATGGCGCCTTAAACCGCGGTCCTATTACCTTAAATCGTAATTTTGGTTTTGCTTGGGCAGTAAATGGTTTCTTATTATTTAATGCTCTAGGCAAATTAGGCGCAGAAACAGTGATGGCAATGCGTAAACGTGTTGCAGATGAAATCACCAGCACATTTGCTAGTCACTACACACATGAAGTGTCGTTGACTGAAGTGCTACAAATATCTTCAATAGAAGCATATTCTAAACAAGCTACTGGTGAGAAATACTTAATTACACCGCAAAAATAGGAAGTCTTTAACGGATTGATTTTGCATAAATGGAAAAGCAGATACTGAGTATCTGCTTTTTTTTAGCGGAATTATTTAGCTAATTTGTACAACTCGCTACCAGTTAATAAAAAGGCACCTGTTGCATATATTTGTGTATCTTCAGCTGACACATTATCTGGAGAATCACCAATTTGTTGTACCCAGCCTAATTTGCCACTTGGTTGAACCGCATCTATTAGTGCAGCCCAAGCTTTATTGACTACCGGCATAAATGTTTCTTTATCTAATATGCCTTGATTAATCCCTGATGCAAAAGCGAAAGCCATTAGACCTGTGCCACTGGTTTCTTTGTAAGGTTGAGTGTCAGGATCTAAAACTGAAGGACGCCATAAGCCGTCTGATTGCTGAGCCCCAGCTAAACGAGTCATCATCTTACGAAAAATATCTTCGTATTTAGCTCGGCTAGGGTGATCTTTAGGGAAGTGCTCAAGAATACGGGCTAATCCTGCCGCAACCCAACCCACACCTCTCGCCCAAATCACTTTTTCACCATTTGGCTCTCTCTTGTCAAAAAAGCGAGTGTCGCGAAAAAATAGGTGATCTTTGTCATCCCACAATAAATTAACGGTTTCCCATAATTCTTTATCAGCAAATTCTAAATAACGTGAGTCACCTGTTACTTTACTTAAGTTAATCCATACTGGAGGTCCCATAAATAAGGCGTCGGCCCAACACCATCTATTTTTACATGGGCGAAGTTGAAATTGTCTATTTCCAAAAAAATCTTGCAGTAATTTACCATCATGCACTGAAGTCTGAGTAACATCTTCATAAGTTAAGGTAGTAGTTGAAGGGGTTTGTAAAATGATTTCAAAGATCACTTTAAGTGGGGTCAACATTTCTTCGTTAGGGTATTTTTTGTATAAATCTAAATATAATTGGCCAATTGCGTAGTCGTCAGCGTTATAAATTCTAGGGGCAAATAAATACTTACCATGCTTGGCTATATCAAGTAATTGCTCTGAATACTGGTCGTTACCTTTTGCACTTTCTAATTCTGCCATACGTGCCATGCCTACATAAAATGAGGCATAAACCCAACCTTGAGGATGACTACTCTCGTCTGTAGGAGCCATGTGAGCACCTTCTTCATAACCTTCAAACAAATATGTCTTGTTGTTAAATCTAGACATCTGCCAGTCAGTTACCTTTTTCATTGCTTTATATACAGATTGTTTATTTAAAGCGCTGTCTAACTGTGCTTTTTCTGTCGAAGCACAAGATAAAGTACTAAAAGCAATTAAACTGATACTGAGTTTGGCCAGTGTTTTTGCTATAGACATAGGATCCCCTTATAAATGAGTGTGTATAGAGTCACAATAAGCTCTCTATTATTGTAAGTATAAACTTATCTTTCAAACCTAATATGATATGTTTTATTAGTGAATACTTATTTTAACTAAGTGTATGACGTCAGACAAGTATATGTAAAAAAGGTACTTTGACAAGTGAATATTTAGATGATTTTAGTTGTTTAGTGTGACTTTTGTTAAAATAATGTATTTAAAACAATGGTTACACTTATGCTTGTATGATAACATGACTTCAGAGTTTACATTTTTTGTTGGAGAAAATAAATGCAAGACACTCTTTTTTCATTACAAGGTAAAACAGCTTTAGTGACTGGGGCCAGTCGTGGTTTAGGCCAAGCTTTAGCTGTTGGCTTAGCTAAAGCAGGCGCTACAGTGGTTTGCGCCAGTTCAGCTATTGGCGGCACAGATCATACATTAAGCCTTATTAAACAAGCTGGTGGCAAAGCTTTTGGCCTAGCTGCCGATTTATCTGATGAAGTTCAGGTAGAACAACTCGCTAAAGATGCGTTAAAAATCACTGGTCAAATTGATGTGTTAATCAATAATGGCGGCACTATTTCTCGCTTTCCTGCGACAGATTATCCTATGCACGAATTTAAGAAAGTGATTGATGTTAATGTCAATTCTGTATTTCAATTAAGTCAACTTCTCGGTAGAGAAATGATTAATAATGGGTATGGAAAAATCATTAATATTGCTTCTATGCTGTCTTATTCTGGGGGTATGACTGTACCAGCTTATACCGCTAGCAAACACGCTGTAGCAGGCATCACACGAGCTTTAGCAAATGAGTGGGCGGGACAGAATATTCAAGTAAATGCTATTGCACCTGGGTATTTTCGAACAGATAACACTCAAGCTTTACAAGACAATCCTGAAAGAAATCAACAAATACAAGCGCGTATCCCTGCTGGTGAATGGGGTGAACCCGAACAGTTGGTTGGGGCCGCAATCTTTTTATCGACTCAAGCAAGTGATTACGTAAATGGCCATATATTGGCCGTTGATGGCGGCTGGTTAGCCCGTTAATTTATAAGGTATATATATGACTATTCAATTTGAAACCCGTTATGCAGTAGGCCCTAACGAAGCAAAAAACTTCACTACAGAACAGTTACGTGAAGCCTTTGTGGGTGATAATTTATTTGAAGATAACAAAATAAATTTAATTTATACCCACTATGATCGTTATATTGTAGGGGCTGCGGTTCCTACCAAAGAGCCACTCGTGCTTGATTCTATCGATCCTCTGAAAAGTGAGCATTTTTTATCTCGTCGTGAATTAGGTGCGGTTAATATTGGTCAAGCAGGTGTAGTAATTGTCGATGGTGAAGAATTTAGCATAGGCAATAAAGAAGCTATTTATGTCGGTTCAGGAACCAAGGAAGTCATTTTTAAAAGCGTAAACCCAGAAGCGCCAGCTCGTTTTTATATTAATTCAGCTCAAGCTTTTAAATCTTTCCCAACCAAAAAAATAACCATGGCTGACGCGACGGTTTTACATATGGGCTCACAAGAAACATCCAATGAAAGAACCATTGCTCAACTAATTGTGCAAGGTGTGGTCGATACTTGTCAGTTGCAGATGGGCTTAACTTCTCTTAAAACCGGAAGTGTCTGGAATACTATGCCTGCGCATCAGCATGACAGACGTATGGAAGCGTATTTATATTTTGATATAAAAGAAGATCAAGCGGTTGCACATTTTATGGGTGAGCCAAAACAAACCCGTGTTATTTGGGCAGGCAACGAACAAGTGATGATTTCGCCAGCTTGGTCAATTCATTGTGGTTCTGGTACTTCAAATTATTCCTTTATATGGGGAATGGCAGGTGAAAACTTGGACTATAACGATATGGATAAATACCAAGCGTCTGAACTCCGTTAATTGGTGAAGTTATTGATAGTAGGTTAATGATATTTCTCATTAACTTACTATTGAAGCATTCCAAATTATTGAATTTCAAATGAATTTTGAGAGTAAGATGTGATGAGATGTCTCCGCTATAAAAGAGTTATGGCAATAATTTTGCTACTGCTAATTTCTGGATGTGCTGATAAAAGTAATAAAACAGTATTACGAGTAGGCCATACCCTAGATACCAAACATTCTGTACATAAAGCATTAGAATTTATGTCTGAAAGGCTTAAGTTCTACTCCAATGGCGAAATGAGCCTGAAGTTATATCCTAATGGCACATTAGGTTCAGAACGTGAATTAGTTGAATTGCTACAAATTGGTAGCTTAGCCATGACTAAAGTATCAGCCGCTACCTTAGAAAGTTTTGTAGATGATATGCGCTTATTTGGCTTACCTTATGTTTTCTCTAGTCGAGACCATCGTTGGCAGATTTTAGAAAGCGATATTGGCGAAGATATATTACATTCAATGCAATCTGCTCATTTATATGGCTTAGGTTATTTCGACGCTGGTAGCCGTAGCTTTTATTCCTGCGACAAAATGATACGGACTCCCGATGATGTCAAAGGCCTGAAAATTCGTGTCATGAATAGCCAAAATGCGGTAAAAATGATTGATGCATTTAATGGCTCGGCTACCCCAATTAGTTGGGGCGAACTATACGCTGCTTTACAACAAGGAGTGGTTGACGGAGCTGAAAATAATCCCCCTAGTTTTTATTCTGCGCGGCATTATGAAGTGTGTAAAAATTATTCTTTAAATGAACATACTTCGATTCCTGATGTGATTGTTATTAGTCAGTATATTTTTCAGCATTTATCAGAACCAGAAAAGAAATGGTTAAAGTTAGCTATGTCTGATGCGGTAGATGAACAAAAACGTCTTTGGTTAGAATCTGAAAACTTTGCTCTGGATGAAATGAAGAAGGTTGGGTTAAACATATATTACCCAGATAAAAAGCCTTTTATGCAGGCCGTATCTCATTTGCATAATGCTTATCAAGGTACAGTGGTTGGTCAATACCTTGAACGGATAAAGGCTAAACAATGAAACAGATAAATTTTTGGTTAACTAAAATTACTGGATATTTTGTATCTATATTGATGTTATTGATTGTGATAACTGTTTTATGGCAAGTATTCTCACGTTATGTGTTGATGTCGCCTAGTGCCGGATCTGATGAAATATCTCGGTTTTTATTAATTTGGTTAGGACTGCTAGGTTCGACTTATTGTTATCAACAAAACTCCCACCTCAGTTTAGATATTTTAGCCCGTAAACTGAGTCTTAATGCGCAAGTTAATTTAGCCCGCTTAGTACATTTTTTGATATTTACATTTTCATTGGCAGTACTGATTATTGGTGGCATAAACCTTGTTGCCACCACATTACAACCTGTTCAGTTATCTGCGGTATTAGAAATCAAAATGGCATATGTCTACAGTGTGATGCCTTTAACTGGGGCGATTTATTGTTTTACTGCAATAGAGAAGTTATTTTTTGTTAAAAGTGCTCATTTTGTTTCACCGCAAGTGGCAGGAGAATAAACATGGAATTTAGTGGCCTAATTTTAATTTTAGTGTTTTTTCTATTATTAGTATTAAACGTACCAATAAGCTTCTGTATTGGTATTTCAACTGTTGTTGCTATGTTATTTAGTATCGACTTTATTCCTGCAACCACCACCATTTCTCAGCGTATGGTAGGAGGATTAGACAGCTTTGCTTTACTAGCCATACCTTTATTTGTGTTATCAGGCTTACTGATGGGACGGGGAGGAGTGGCACGTAAACTGATTGATTGTGCGATGGCATTAATTGGCATGTTACCTGGCGGCTTAGCTTTGGTGAACGTTATGTCATGTACCTTATTTGGTAGTATTTCAGGTTCTGCCGTTGCGACTACAAGTGCTATTGGTAGCTTCATTATTCCTGAGATGGAAAAGAAAGGTTATGATCGTAATTTTGCCACAGCTGTGACGGCTTCTGCTGCCACAACTGGAATGATCATCCCACCTAGTAATATCCTAATTATCTATGCGATTGCCAGTGGTGGTGTTTCGGTTTCGGCGTTATTTGTTGCAGGTTACTTACCCGGTTTATTGTTAGCCTCATTATTGATGACCGTGTGTGCTGTATATGCGGTTAAAAAAGGGTTTCCTACTGAAGCTAGATTGCCTATTTCTATAGTTGCTAAAAAAGTGATTGCAGCTGTACCTAGTTTATTGCTGATAGTTATTATTATTGGCGGTATTTTAGGGGGCGTTTTTACTGCTACTGAAGCTGGGGCGATTGCGGTCTTTTATTCTTTGTTTTTAGCCGTACCTGTCTACAAAGAGGTTAAATTAGGCGAATTAAAAGAAATTTTTGTCAAATCAGGGGAAATATCTGCCATTGTATTGTTGTTAATCGCCGCATCTTCGGCTATGTCATGGATGTTATCTTATGAAAATATCCCTGAAATTATCAGCGCATCCTTGATGGCGATAAGTGAAAACCCTTTAATTATCCTACTTATAATTAACTTAATATTAATTATTGTGGGTGCCTTTATGGATATGACTCCTGCAGTATTAATATTCACTCCCATATTTTTACCTATTGTTGAAAGCCTGGGTATGTCACCACTACATTTCGGCATCATGATGGTGTTAAATCTTTCTATAGGTTTATGTTCACCACCTGTTGGGGCCGTATTGTTTGTAGGCTGTTCTGTTGGCAATACAACCATAGATAAAATTATTCGACCTATGGTGCCTTTATATATTGCGATGTTTATTGCACTAATGTTAGTCACTTATATTCCGGCAATTAGTGAGTTTTTACCCAAAGCTTTTGGTTTATATTAAAGTTAACGTGAGATTATGATGAGAAATTTAAAAAATATTTTTATCCTAGCAAGTACAGTCACTGCAATGTCTGCATGTGATGTAGGGGATAATTCAACTAAGTCAGCAAAGCAAACTGATACTCAAATTGAGCATAGCCAAGCAACTACCTTTGCCCGTTTTGTCCCTGAAAGAAATGATGATTTTGCTTGGGAAAATGATTTGGTTGCTTTTCGTGTTTATGGTCCTTTCGCTAGGAACATGTCAGAAAATGCAGGATTGGATTGTTGGTTAAAACGAGTAAAAACACCAATCGTTAACAAATGGTATAAACAAGCCTTAGAGCAAGACAAAACCTATCATAAAGATTGGGGGGAAGGTTTAGATAATTACCATGTTGGCTCTTCAGCGGGTTGTGGTAGTTCAGCTTTATGGTTAGATGATCAACGACAGCCGTTAGAAACATTTGTTGATTGGAAAATACTTGAACAATCAGCAGAAAAAACTCGCTTTGTACTTAGCTATAAAAATGAAATAAATGACATTGTATATGAAGAGAAAAAGGAAATTGAAATACAGACAGGTCAGCGAGTGTTCAAAGCCACATCCACCTATTGGCAGGACGGAGAGCTAGCTGTAGGTTTACCAATTACTGTTGGTTTAACCACTCATGATGAAGCCGCCATTGCAAACTGGGACAAACAAACAGGCATGGTCGCAACGTGGGAAGTCACAGATGGTTTTGGTCTAGGAACTGGAGTTTTAGTTGATCCTAAACGCATTGATGACTTTAAGCTGGTGCCAAGTCTAGGACAAAAAGATATTGGCCATGCTCTGGCTATCACCAAAACTGACGATAAAGGGCAAGTGACATATTATGCTGGTTATGGCTGGGAAAAAGCCCAAGAGATAACAACTTTCGCCCAATGGAAACAGTATTTAAATGAATTTTATCGTACTGAGTCTGACTTTAAATAACCTGAGTTCAGGTAAAAACAGGGGGAAGGTTAAGAAAAAACTGTCTGTTTTAAAGTGATATTTTATAAGATACCTAAAAGCTCAGTTTATTATTAATAGACTGAGCTTTTTTATTGTTAGTTAATAGGGGAGACAGAAACGAGTGTTTCTTCAATTGTACTATGGCGTTTAATACTATTGCTTAGGTGAGCTTTTGCAGAGGCTTTTGCTAGTTCACTGTCTTGCGACTGAATTGCTCTGGCAATTTGACGATGTTCATCTTGGATAACAGTTAACAGTCCTTCGCTATCACTGTCTTTTTCATACTTGGTAATAATTTCGCGAGCAGGGATCACGCCAGAACCTATGTAGTCAATAAAACGAAGAAAATATGGATTTCCTGAAGCTTCTGCAATCGCTTTATGAAATGCAAAATCTTCAGTTGTGGCTTTTTCGCCTAATGCTATCTTTTTTTCCATCGCATGCATACAAGCTATGATATTTTCCATTTGTGCATCTGAACGATATTTAGCTGCCATGCCACACATTTCTGCTTCAACTGACATACGCAATTCTAGGATTTGAATCGCATCATGAATAGATTCGAATTCAGACTTGTCAATTTTAAAAGATTGAGCTTTTTGGGTTGAGGTAATAAAAACACCTACACCCTGACGGCTATCTACTAAGCCTTCGGCTTTTAATTGCGCTACAGCTTCACGTACCACACTTCGACTCACACCAGCTTGGCTCTCGATAACTTTAGAAGAAGGTAACTTATCTCCTGGTTTTAAGGTGCCTTTTTGGATCTCTGTTCTTAAAGATTTGACTAGCTCGTTAGTTAGGCTGAGAGATTTTGGTACTTGGTTAAGTGTGAAAAGTTCCATGTCTGATAACTTATATGTAAACAATGTTAATTCGACAATAGCAAATTTCTGATCTCAGTTCCATTTAAACTTGAATTAAAACAATAGAATGGGGAGCTATTCAATAGCGATAAATTAGTAACTTACCGCTTATTCAAAGCGGTAAATTTCCTGTTACTTTTTATGGTTTGGTATTTACACAATTTTCAGTCAAGAAAGATTGGAAAGGACTGGCTGGAAAACCTTCAAGATTAATTAAACTTGCCACTGGATTGTCTGACCATGCATACCTTACTGAACAGACTGTATTTATATCTTGAGTATCAAGAATAACCCGATTATTGACAATTTTAGCGCTAGTTTTTTGGTATGTAGCATCGATACCCGCAATTTCAAACCCTAATAGTTGACCTTTGGCGATTAACTGTGGTTTAGCGTGTTTAAACTCCAATATAAGTGATTTATCCGCTTGCGTAATTGTTTCAATTAGAGGGCCTGAATATGGAATATTTTCATCATATAGCTTGGCTCTAGCAATTGCAGCAAGGCGTTCGCCTACTGTTTTTTTATTCCGCGGATGTACATCTAAACTATTGCCCACATCAATCGTCACAGCCATACCTGTATTGGCTACTGATAAGGTGTCAAGTTGGGCTTGTCTAATTTCAGCCCAGCCGCTTTCTACCGGATGATTGACTCGCTCTTTATAATTAGCTAATTGTACGTAGTAAAAGGGCAGGTTTTTTTGTTGCCATTTATCACGCCAACTTGTAATCAAGTTTTTGAATTGTGTTTGGTATAAATGAGCTCTGCCAGTATTGCTTTCACCTTGATACCAAATCACCCCTTTGGCTTTAAAATCAATCAGTGGGTGGATCATGGCATTGTATAAAACACTGTGATTGCCTTGATATCGAGTCGCTGATACTAGTGGCGTTTCTAATGTGTTATTGACGCGCCATTCTCCTGTTAAATTGATTTTTTGTTGATTATTTTCTAGATAAAATTGGTCTGTCAAAGCAAATTGATTAAAGTTGCTCCAGTCATTCGCTGTACGGATGGCAATAGTGTTATTGCCATTTTTTAATATACCGGCAGGGATCGTAATTTCGCCTAAAGGCTGGTGTGCTGCTCGTTTAAATACACGCTGATTATTGATAAATACTTCAAAATGATTAGGGTAAAAACCAACAGATAACATGGAAGGCTTGTTAATTGAAATCTCTGATAAGTTCAGACTTTTTCGCAGCCATAGGATGTTTTTAGCCAAATATTTCCCAGGTAAGTTTATACGCTGCCACTTGTTATCATCATATTGATTTGATGCGAGCTGTAATTCTTTGAATGATGTTTCATTGTGCAATTGTTTCTGCCGTAATTTGGATTTTTCATTGGATATTTGTAATTTCTTTTGCCAATGAATTGGATCTAGATAACTTGGATTTGGGTAATCATCAGATGAGCCCTTTACCATACTGTCTGGTGTCCATGCTTCAATAGGTGTGCCGCCCCAAGAACTGTTAATGATACCTATGGGAACATTAGTCTGTTGATAAATGGCTTTGGCGAAATACCATGCTACAGCAGAAAAATCTTTAACGGTTTCTGGTGAGGTCATTATCCATTGTCCTTCAATTTGTTGAGCATTTTTGGGTATCGGGCTAATACTTTTTGCAACATTAAAAAAACGTATTAATGGAAACTTGGCTTGTTCGACTGCTGTTTGCCAGTTTTCTGTAGTCCACGACAATTTCCATTCCATATTTGATTGGCCAGATGCAATCCAAACATCGCCAAAATATATATTGTTAATGGTTTTAGTCGTTTTATCTGAGCTGATGTGTAACTTGTGAGGACCTCCTGCTTTTTCTGCGGGTAATGATAGCTGCCAATCACCGGTTTTATCGGCTGTCGTTGTCCATCTAGTTTGATTAAATACAACTTGTATCTCGCTAAGGGGCAAGGCAGTACCTGTGATGATAAAAGCTTGCTCACGTTGAATAATCATATTGTCTTGAAATAACTTTGATACCGATAAAGCTGTAGCATTAAATGAGATAACACTTAGTGATACATAAATGACTATGTGAAATAATGCGGTGTAAATTTTACTCATATTTTTCTCTGTCTAGTCGGCATTGATTTAGGTTGAGAATAAATCTATTAGATTGTTGATTTTATAATTCACGGACTAAACCTTTAGGCCGTGAATCACTATTTAAACTTAAACTACAATTCTATTAACTCTTTGTTCCAGTTTTCCCATTCGCTCTTCAATCTGTTTTTTATGTGAGGATATTGCTTGATCAGGTTAGTTGTTTCATAAGGATCACTGTTGATATTAAACAAAAACTCCACTGCTTTTTTTTGTCCATTCTCTTGTTCGATTTTGGCTACTAACCATTTCCAATCGCCTTTAATGTGAGCTCGGCCAGACCAAAATTTAAAAAACAAAGACTTGTGTGGTTTCTCGGTCTTTTGCTGTTGAATATATGGCATTAAGTTAACGCCATCTAATGGTAATTGCTTGGCTAAATAGGGAGTATTAGTTGCAGCTAGCAGGGTAGGGAGTAAGTCTAAAGAACTGACACGTTGATGATAACTTGTTTCTGGCTGAATATGTCCAGGCCATTTAATCGCCATGGGTACTCTAATGCCACCTTGAAAATGTGTGCCTTTTGTCCCTCTTAATTTACCATTTGAAGATGCGTTACTGGTAGGCCCGCCATTATCATTTAAGAAAACAATAATGGTATTTTTATCTAGTTTCATTGATGCAAGTGCCTGAGTTAATTTACCCACGTTCTCGTCTAGGGATTTTGTCATGGCATATAGCTTTCGACGTCTGTCATTGCTGATTTCATCGGGCACGTTAGACAATCTCTCAGGCTCGGCATCCATGGGGGTGTGAACAGCCGTGTAAGACAGATACATAAAAAATGGATTGTGCTTATTTTTTGTTATGTATTCGATTGCATCATCGGTTAATAAATTGGTGACATATTCAGTATTTGACTCAGGCAATATTTCACCGTTACGTTGCAGGTAATTGTATTTATCGGCGATATTTTTGGGATTTTCTATATGTTTGAAATAGGTTCTGTGGCCTCCTAACAAACCGAAGAAATAGTCAAAGCCTTTACTATTTGGCTGAAACTCTTGTTGATAACCCACATGCCATTTTCCTATAGCTGCGGTTTTATAGCCTGATGCTTGAAAATGCTGAGCTATTGTGAATTCATCTGTTGGTATACCGCGAGCAAAATCACCAGGAAAACGTGTCATGTTTTTTTCCATACCAAATCTTTGTTGATAACGACCTGTTAACAATCCCGCCCGTGAAGGTGAACATACATTAGATGACACATAAGCTTCAGTGAAAGTCATACCTTGTGTGGCAATTTTGTCAATGTTTGGTGTGTCGAAATGAGCACTGCCTTGAAAGCCAAAGTCATCAAAACCGGCATCATCCACCAGAATAATAATCACATTGGGTTTGTCTTTTAGGTGATTGTTCTGTACATCTGATGACGCATGAATATGACTGCTAAGAGTAAATAACAGAGGGAATAGCAGCATTACTTTAATTTTATCAAACATTATCTTTCACCTATCATTGACCTATATAAATTAGATGTTAACGAATTGTCATTATATTTAGTTGTATGATATCTTACCTATCAACCGGTGCAAATAACAACTATTTTACCCATTAAAGCTTAAGTGAGTGTTCGTCTGATATTTATTCAGGCACTTATAATATAAGTGTAATGCTGTTTGTAGCCATGTTTGAACAAATTTAAATTTTACGTCATTTATCGATTTCGTTGCGTTTGATAACGAAACCGATATTTTTGTTGTCAGTATAAGGAATCTTCATGAAACGAGTGTTATGTCTAGCGACTATCTTTGTTTTTACCGCTTGTGGTCAAACCGTGGTGAAGCAAAATAATGCTATCGAAAAAAATACATCAGAAAATGTCACCCCATGGCAGGCTTATTTACCTGACAACCCAGCTGCGGTATTTTTAGATTATTCGGCAGTAGGGGTAAATTATTCTAATTCAGCTATTCCAACCTTACAGTTGCCTGTTTTTGATGTAACAAATTATGGTGCTATTGCTGATGATGACGTTGAAGATAAAGCTGGGATCCAGCAAGCCATTAAGGCCGCAGAAAAAGCCGGTGGTGGAATAGTGTATTTTCCTGCTGGTCGTTTTTTAATTAATGAAAGTCCAGATCGTCGTTCAGGTCTATCAGTGGGAAGTTCACGGGTTGTCTTACGTGGTAGCGGTAATGATACACAGGGAACTGAGTTATTTATGCGTTACCCACTTGCTCCACAAGATCCAAAAAAGATGTGGACTGTGCCTCCTATGATTAAGTTTCAGCCGTTAGGTGCTTCTGCTCCATCCTCTAGTAAACAGGGTAAATATATTGCTGAATCTGTAATTGTTAAAAATGCCAAACAAAATGATAGTTTGGTTGTGGTTAAAGATGCAGGCCGATTTAAGGCCGGAGATGTAGTCACATTAGATATGCAGAATACCGCGGCAAATGACGATTTCATGTTCAACAAACAACCAAGAGATAGCTGGCAAGAAGTGATTAAAAACGGAGTGCGAGCATCTGAAACGTTAGAAATAGCAGAAGTTAAAGGTGATAAAATCTATTTTAAGCAGCCTCTTATCACACGAATTAACGCTGATTATAAATGGAAAATACGCTCGATCCACACAATCAATAATGTAGGCATAGAAAACTTACGTTTTAGCGGTAACTTTAAAGATAAATTTGCTCATCATAAAAATGCTACCCATGATTCTGGCTATACCGCTGTTCAATTAAATAGAACCACCCATTCTTGGGTACAAAATGTGGTTTTTCGTGATGTATCTGTGGCTGCTACCATTTCTGGTGGGGTCGCGAATTCTATGATGCTTAATGTTATTGAGGGTAATAGGGGGCATTCTTGTTTTAATATTACCTTTGGTACACGAAACCTTACCGCCCTTAATATTGATAAAACTAATGATGGCCAATGGCACGGACCTGGCGCATCACATCTTTCTGTAGGTAACGTCATTTGGCGTTTTGTTAGCCCTAAATCACGAGGCATTGATTCACATGGCTTATTCCCTCGTTTTAGTCTTTACGACAATATCACTTCTTTCGGTTTTGGTGGCTGGGGCGGTAACTATAAAAATTTACCTAACCACCTTGAAGGGTTAGTTTTTTGGAACTTCAAACAAACAGGGAACAAGGTAGGAGAGTGGCATAAAGATAAGTTTAATTTTTGGGATGTTGATGCCCCTAAAGAACAGGCATATACCTTTTTTTCTGCAGTAAACCCTGTATTAATTGGCTATGAAGGTAGCGCTGAAGGTTACCTTGATGAACATACCGGACATGTGGCTAGTTTTGGTAAACGTGTGGCACTGGATTCATTATACGAAGCGCAATTGAGCGAACGATTAGGTGAAACACCTAAGTGGCTTGGCCAGAGGTTGTCAGAATGGCAGGAACTGTTGATTAAACATGATGTTGAAGATTAACTTATTCGCATAACAAGTTTTATCCCATAACAAACTCAATGGCTTAAAAATTTAAGCCATAAATTATTCAAATTTGGATTGAAATAATGAAAATAAAAAATTCAATTTTTATTATGTGCACTAGTTTAGTGGCATTATTGATAACGCCAGTTAGCATGACTAAGAGCATGGCTAAAAGTTCGGATAAATTGGCATCTGAAAAACCTAATGTGCTGGTTATTATTGCTGACGATGCAGGGTTTGGCGATGTCGGTTACAATGGCTCGGTTATTAATACCCCGACATTAGACAAGTTAGCCAGTGATGCTGTGCGCTTAGACAAATTCTATACTTATGCTACTTGCACACCTTCAAGGGCAGCCTTTTTCACTGGGCAAACGCCAAGTCGTTTTGGTTTATTGTACCCTATTATGAAAGAAGACAAAGTTGGCTTACCAGCAGAGCGTAAAGTATTGCCAATTTTGTTTAAAGAGAATGGTTATCAAACCGCTCTGATTGGCAAATGGCATTTGGGTGAAGAAAAAGGTTTTGCACCTTTAGATAAAGGCTTTGATTATCATTATGGTATTCGAGGGGGCTGGATTGATCATTATATGCATCATAATCCCGAGCATGGTCATGATTGGTATCGAAATTCAACACAAATAAAATTACCCCAAGAACATGCAACAGACCTGATCACTAAAGACGCTATGCGCTATTTAAATGATTATCAAAGTAACGATTCAAAGCCATTCTTTTTAACCTTGAGTTATACCGCGCCTCATGTGCCTATTCAGGTTGATGAAAAATGGACTCAACCCTATGAAGATATTATTGGCAACCAAACTCGTAAGGGATATGCCGGTATGATGACTCAGCTTGACGATTCGGTTGGACAGGTTATTGCTAAGCTTGAAGATAATAATTTATTAGCTAATACCATAGTGCTGTTTTTCAGTGATAATGGTCCATCGGCGCCGGGCAAAAAATGGTATATCATGCCAGATTTTCACCATATTAATTTTTATGGCAATGAAGGTGAATATGGAAACACAGGCGGATATCGTGGTTGGAAAGCCCATCCTTATGATGGTGGCATACGTACTCCGGCATTTATCTATTGGCCTAAAGAATTAGCCGCAAAACAATTAACTACGCCTATTATTATTCAAGATCTTTATCGCTCTATTGCCACACTTGCACAATTGTCGGGTGTACCAGAAAACGCCGATGGTGATGGCCGTGATATGAGTCAAACCTTGCACACAGGTGAATCATTATTGGCTACTAAGTTCTATTGGCGTACGGCTAAACATATGGCTTTACGTTTAGAACAATGGAAGTTAGTGATCCATGAAAAAACGCCATATGCTGATAATATCACCCCAGAACTATATAACTTAGCTCTCGACCCATCAGAAACAATAAATTTAGCTAGCAGCAAAGCAGAGAAATTAGCCGAATTATTGACAATGTTACAGCAGGAATTTGATAAAGATTCTGAGCCTTATGTTAATCCTATTTTGTTAATAGACGGCCATTAAAAATCCTGGCGATAAGTCCCTTAGTGGGGCTTATCGTTTTTAAACATAAAACTAGTGTAATCCCCTTAAAATCACTTTAAAAATATTCATCTGATTACTGTCATCTGTGTTTTTGTCAATAATAATTGGTGCAACTTGCTTGTACTATTGTTGGTTACTTTAGCGAACACAATAATTATCGTTAAATGTATCTTTAATAGCGATAAATTTGTCTTTATTGGCTTTTTGGAGATTTATGTCTGCTTTTTGTCACTATAATTTACATTTTAATATAACAAACACTTTACATTTATGTTTGTCGATGTAACATATCAGACAAGTTGTTGGTTTTTTACTTTTTCTGATAGGCAGCTTTGTCTATGCTTTTTTAATTTCACCTGTTGTGCTTTAGGGTCTAAATTTAGCGAGTTTTAAGAGGGAATAATGGCTTTAAAAAAATATATTGCTGCCATGAGTTTTAGTTTCATCAATTGTGTTTATGCGGGCACCATTAATCAGTCAGTAAAAGTAATGGAAAGCTTCGAACAAGGAATTCCTGCCGGGATGAAAGCATCCGCCGGTAAACTCAGTATCGACACTAAACGTATGAAACACGATGCTAAGTCATTACGTTGGGATTGGGTGGGTAATGACAAGTTAATATTTAATACGCCTATTGGTTATCACCAGCGCCGAGACTTAAAAAAGTTAGTTAGAGAGGGACGAGATCAGTATTTAATTACAGGACATTATAATTTTGATGTAGGTGATTCGCCTATTCTTGAACCTGATCGTGGCTTTTTTATGTGGATCTATAATGAAAAAGCCAGTCTTCAACGTTTACGCTTTCAATTTGGCCGTGGTGATAAAGTTGATAGCGAATTTGACTTTGAGTTGAATTTCAGCGGTTGGCGTACAGTCATGATTAATTATGATACTGGGGATATGCGTGGTGTTCCTCATCCTGATATGGATCGGTTAACTATACTAGCTCCAGCAACGGGTGAAGGTACGTATTATATCGACAGTCTTGGTTTATCTTTACCTATGGACTCAAGAACGAATATGCCAAATAAACAATTACCGCATATTCAATTACATCCTCGTCGCTCTACCCAATATGTACAATTTTTACATCAATATTCATCCTTTAAACCTTCGTTGCCATTAGAGCCGCTGACAAAACAGAAGATTGAGCAGTTAAATGCTTTTAATCAGAAGGTCGATGAATATATTTTGCCCGTATCTCAGCAAACATCCTTGGCCAATAAAGGTATTGCAGATTTAAAGAAACGTTACCAAAAATATCAAATTACCCGAGAGGGTGACAACATTTATGGCAAACCTTTAATTAAAGCGACGGTATACAATCAGTATTTTGCTGAGATGGGGAATGATATTCCTAAACCAAGTGAATACATGAATTGGCGCAGAGATTATGGCCATATGATGTTAGATTTGGCTAAGCGTTATCGCTCGTCTAAAAACAAAGATGAGCAAGCTGAAATTGCTGAAATGTTTATTAATCTATTTGATTATGGTGTCGATCAAGGCATGGATGAAGGTGCTGCTTTAAGTTGGTTGCATCACTATGCTTATATTATCCGTGAATGGGGCCCTGCATTATATTTAATGCGCGATGTATTTGAACAAAATGGCCGATTAGATAAAGCGGTAGGGGTATTAAAATATTTCTTAGGTTTTAATCAAGTGTATCGCGAAGATTTCCGATATGGCTCTGCAGATGGAAAACGTCTGGGTGAAGATGCTGATGATGCTCAAGGTTTAATTCAAATTAGACTTTACTCCGCGTTAATGATGAAAAACTCCCCTGAAAAAGTACGAGATTTACAGCATTTTTCGTCACACTTTTCAAATGTCGCTTCGGCTTATGCTTATGGTTTGGATGAAATGTTAAAACCTGATGGCACAGTATTCCGCCATGCTGGTCATACATTGGGATATGGCGGTCGGGGTATTAATGGCATGGCGACCACTATGTATCTGTTAAGTGATACGCCATTTAAAGTATCCTCAGAAGCATTTCGCCGGATAAAACACTGTGCTGAAACGTATTTTCATACGTTAGCCACTGATAAATATATTGCTCCTCGGGCAGTAGAAAGTCTGCGTAATGTAGGTAAATATACTTTACCCAGTAATGTGTATGCTATGCCCGCTATGATTGCGCTCAGTGCAGAGCCTTTTGACAAACGTATGGCTGGTTTGTATCGAGATGTGGTTGAAAACTTGCCTAAAGTTGGCGAAAAAGAACAATTCTGGCTAAATAAACTACAGGATAATGGCGGCTTTATTGATTATTCATATGATAAAGCCAGAGTGTTACCTTATTCGTCTGTGGCGACCACGCGAGATGGCAATCAATGGATGACAACAGTACGCGGCCACAGCAAATATGCATATCCATATGAAGGCTGGGGACCTGATTATTTTGCTTACCCTGCTTATTTAGCTCACGGTTATGTAGATGTGTCTTATGCAAATAGTGTTGATAGTACTTATGAACCTATTACCGATAAAGCTAAAAGCTCTTGGCAAGATGGTTATGACTGGCGTCGTTTTCCTGGGGTAACATCAGTACATTTGCCCCATCAACAGTTATTAACTGCTCCCAATCAAGTAAGAGGTGAGGGCGGCGAATATTTGTTTTCTGACCAAGCTTTTGTTGGTGGTGTTGAAACCAATTCAGGTAACGCTACCTTTGCTTTCCCGTTTCGTGGTCACGACAAATGGGGATTAGAATCATTTAGCGGCAGAAAAAGTTACTTTTTCTTTAATGATCTTATCGTCAGTTTAGGCTCAGATATTCAAAGTGGAGTAGACAAGTATTCTGTCGAAACCACTGTGTTACAAGATAAAATTGTCAATCAAGCAGGCCTTAAAACCAGTAATGGCACAATTACACCTTTACCATTTACCGATGTTAAACAAGACACTGACCCGATCTGGTTTGTTGATTCTCGGGGGACAGGTTACTACATCCCTAGAATGGCGAATAATGCTAATTTAGAAATTAGTAGACAGCGTCAAACCAATCCTGACTCTCATAATAAACAACAAGTGAGTGGTGAGTTTTCGACAGTGTTATTTAATCATGGTGTTAAACCTAAGAACGCCAGTTATGAGTATGCCTTGCTGGTGAATGCTGACGAACACAAAATGAGCCAGTTTATGCAGTCGATGAATACTACAGATAAGCTTTATGAAGTGTTACAACAAGATAAAAAAGCCCATATTGTCAGTGCCAAAGCAGCCAAAACCACCTCTTATATTGTGTTTGATGCAGATAATTCTTTTGCTAAGGGCTTAGTGACTAAAGTGAGTCGGCCTTCATCATTCGCCATTGAACAATCTGCTGAAGGCATCAAATTGGCAGTAGCCGATCCTGATTTGAATATATATGACGGACAGGATGACAGATTACCTAATGGTCAAAGAGTTGAGTTGTCTATATACGAGCGAGAATGGTATTTCTGGCCAAGTCGTGAAACTAAAGTTCGTCTGACTTTACGTGGCCAATGGCAGATAGTTCAACAATTGAAAGCCATCGAAACGCTCAACTACAAGTCGGCAACAATCATTGAATCAAACTCAACAGAAACGGTTATTGAGTTTGCATGTAAAGATGGATTAACGGCAGAAGTATTATTGTCAGCAAAAAAGTAATCTAACTTTTCTACATTAATGAAGGGCCTTTTCCTCTCATTATTATTAAGCATCACCACTTAATAGCAGGTTAGTTTAAGTGGTGATTAAGTAACAATTTTACAAATAGAGAAATAACAGCTATGAAACGTTTTATAACGCCATTGGTTTTGATTTTAACATTAGTCAGCAGTACAAGTTGTTCTGCGGAAACTAACACCTCAGAAAACATTGATAAAGAATCCATTTACGCATCAATGAAAAAAGTAATTGATTGGCAGTTACTGCATTATAACAAGCAGAAACGGGAATTCGAAACTGACGATAAGAAAGCTTATATTGCGTTAGGAGAAGGAGATAGTGATCCTTTAGGTTGGGTCTATGCTTCATTTCATATTGGCATGGATCGCTGGTCAAAATTGGCTGATTCAAAAGGCGACAGTCAATATTTAAAACTGCAATACGATTATGCTAAACACTATAATTACTTATTAGGGCCAAGAATTTACAACGCTGATGATTACGCTATTGGCCAGTTGTACCTCGATTTATACGAAAAATACAAGGAGCCTGAGATGCTGGTTCCTTTGAAGGTTATTTTCGACACTATTTTGCAATCCCCTTCAACTGTGGGATTAGAAATAGAAGTGATTGATCAAGTATCAAAAATATCAGGCCAGATAATAAAAGATTCATATGCCGGGTTAGCCAGTACGCTGGTACCGGCTAAAAATAGATGGAGTTGGGCTGATGCCATCTTTATGGGGCCACCTGTTTGGATCCATTTAGCAAAGATAACCGGTGATGATAAATATTTAGAATTTGCTGATAAAGAGTTTTGGCAAACGGTCAATCTACTTTGGGATGAAGACGACCAATTGTTTTATAGAGACAGCCGTTTTTTCGATAGACGTGAAGAAAATGGCCAGAAAGTTATTTGGGCTCGAGGTGTAGGCTGGGTAGCCGCTGGTTTAGCTAGAATATTAGAACACTTACCTGAGGACCACGCTAAACGTGCTAAATACGAAGATATTTTTGTCAAGTTGATGACTAGATTAGCAGGTGCCCAGCAAAGTGATGGTCTATGGAGACCTTCAGTACTAGCGCCTGAATCCCAACCGTATCGCGAAACTAGTGGTACTGCATTAATGGCCTACGGATACGCTTTTGGTATTAATAATGGCTTATTAGACAAAGAAAAATTTCAGCCTGTAGTCGATAAAGCTTGGCTCGCTCTGGTCGATTCAATTCAAGACAGTGGCAAATTAGGTTGGGTACAACAGATTGGTTATAAACCTGAAAGTGTTACCGAAGATGATACTCAAATATTTGCTATTGGCGCGTTTCTGCTAACCGGTAGCGAAATGTATAAACTCGCTAATAAATAACCTGTTTGGTTTTAAGTATATTGATTGGTATATGACATTTAGGGCATGAGTTCGACCAAATGGAGTTTGGTCGAATGGTCCATCAACCGCTCATGTTGTAGTCTATCTAGGTCACTATGCTAGGGTTATAAGTATTATTGAGTACATATTTAATAAGGTAAGTATATGAAGTTTATTAAAATAATTATTCCTTTTTCGATTCTTCTTGGATTGTTATCAGCATGCACTTTATGGTTGCCTAATCAAAATATAGCTGAAATGAGACCTTATTCTCCGGTCAAGATATCCCTGAATAAACAACTTCAATTGAGTCTTCCTACATTGACTGAAGGTTTGCCGAGGGCAGGCATAAAAGTTTCGGTTACTGCCCCTGAATATCAAGGAACTCAGGTTTATCACACTTTGTATTTACCTGATGATTGGTCTGCAGAGAAAGTGAAACAAGGGCAAACCTGGCCGGTTATGTTTGAATACACAGGTAATAAATATGCCAAATCTGGTTCTACAGGTGAAGTGAAAGATGCGGCTTTTGGCTACGGCTTAACTGCCGGTAAATACATTTGGGTTAGCCTGCCATATATCAGCGCCAATAAATCAGAGAACCAACTCACTTGGTGGGGCGATAAAGAGGCAACGGTTAACTATGCTAAAGCCAATGTTCCCCGTGTTCTGCAATCTTTTGGTGGTGAGCCTAGCGCAGTCTTTTTATGTGGTTTTTCACGAGGAGCCATTGCTGTTAATTATTTAGGTCTACATGACGATGAAATTGCTCAATTATGGTCTGGTTTTATTGTCCATGATCACTTTGACGGGGAACAAGAGTGGAAGGGGACTTCTTGGGGATCACCTTTTGCAACATATCAAAAAGCTGCGGCAGAGCGTTTAAAACGGGTAAATGGTAGGCCATATTTAATTACCAGTGTTCCCTCTCATAGCCAGAGCACTAAGACGTTTATTCAGCAGTATATGGCTAAAACCGAAAATTTTACTTACCTAGATGTGAATACCCGAAAAATATTTGGAACATTTCCCAATGGGATCACTAAAGGCGGGCATACTGATAAGTGGCCTTTGGTTCCTAGCGAATATCGTATTCAAGCTTGGCAGTGGTTGAACAAAAATGTAGCCAGTAAATAACTCGGATTAATCTGAACAGTGGCTAATGGTTATTGTGTTAAGGACGCCTTTTATTAGCAAAGATGCGGAAATAAAAAGTGTATGACAAGTGTTTCATTTCACCTTTATCTTATATGACATCATTTTTATTTGTTATCTTATAAGTTGTGAATTTGTTAAGTTTATTATGTAAATTGTTTATTTATCAGTTGGTTAGATTAATCTTATGCCGTTTTTTAGGTGTTTTAGTTTTTTTAATTAGCTTATTTGTTGCTAAATGGTAATTAAAAAGTTAAAAAAGTTGAGTTCTAGGGTGCTATTTTTTGATTTTTTGGTTATTATTTACTTGGGTTCTTACTTCAGGCCATCACTAAACACAATGTTGTATGATAACGTATAACACATGACGGTTTAATCGAAGTAAGTAAACTATAATTATAATGGGGGTTGTCGTATGACATACAGAAGAACAAAATTATCTTTGGCCATTGGTGGTGTATTATTTTCTACACTCGGATTCGCTGCTGAAGAACAAGACTCGTCTAAAGATGGAATAGAAGTTATTGAAGTTACAGGCTTTAAAAGTAGTTTAAGAAAAGCGCTGAACGATAAACGATTCACTGACGGTGTCTCTGACTCTATTCACGCAGAAGATATTGGTAAATCAACGGACCAAAATATCGCGGATGCTTTGTCTCGAGTAACCGGTGTAACTGTTCAGGAAGATGGTGGGGAAGGTACTCGAATCTCTGTACGTGGTGCCGGTGCTAGTTTAAACCAAATATCGATGAACGGTGTGGCACTAACTAGTGGCTTAAGCGGAGATCCTGATTCCCCTGGGGCTGATCAAAGTGTCGATTTAAGTACTTTCTCTTCTGATATATTATCTTCAATTTCTGTGTATAAAACCTATGCAGCAGATTTAGATGAAGGCTCTCTCGGTGCAAATGTAATACTTAAGACTGTTAAACCTTTAAGTATTGGTAAACCTCGTCGACAGTTTGAAATCCAAGGCCGTTATAATGATTATTCTGAACGAGATAATCGCAAATTATCATTCAGCTTTGCTGATAAATTTTTTGATGAACAACTTGGCTTAGTTTTAACCGTTTCAGATGAAACTCTAAACTCTAGAAGTGATTCATCGGTAACTTCTTGGGATAGCCAAACTAGACCTCTTTTAGATGGAACCGCCAGTGATCTCGACGGTAAAATTCTTCGGATTTTGCCAGAAGGTATGCAGCCTGAAGAACTACCCAATTATAATGCAACAACCGATAGAGTGCTGGGTGATGAATTCTGGACATTAAGTAGAAACGCTGCTTCTTATCGTCTCACTATGAAAGATTCAAAACGTCTGACTATCTCTGGCGGTTTACAGTATCGTCCAGGTGAAAACACAGATATACAATTAGACCTTAATCATTCGACTCGTGAAGATTTTAGAGATCAACATAATTTGTCGATTAGTGTAAGCCCTCATAAGCCGCTAAATTTGTTCGATCCAAATCCTGAATGGTATACTTTAGATGTAGATAACCATACTTTTGTTAAAGAAACAGGCCGAAAAGAAGCAGGTAAATTATCTCGCACTTATGGTGACCAGACAGTTGAAAACAATATTGCCACATTAACTGTTGAACATGATTTTACCGACGACTTAACTATGGAAGTGATTGCGGGTTATTCTAAAACAGAAGATAACACACCTCGTCGTCTTCAAGTGGGTACAGCAACTTGGAAAACCGCTAAAGAAAATATACTTGACCAAACTCCAATGGATGAATTGGAACAAGTGGGTTATGACTGTACTCAAGGTGCCTGCCAAATATTTACTGGTACACAAAATACTCAATATGATCCAATTACGTTAGGTACTACCTATCTGACTAGTAAATTTAACCCGTTTGACTTATATGGTAGTCACTTAGGCTCACTAAAATTTACCAAGAACGAGAACACAGATACTAACAAGTCAGTATTTGTTAATTTTGACTGGGCAGTTGATTTTGCAGGCATTACTAAAGTTGAATTTGGTGGCAAATACGCTAGTCGCGTTAAAGATGTGGTGACTGATACTCAAGAAATTATTACCGGTGGGGCACTTAGGGCTGCTGGTGAAGATAGTAATTATGTTGATGTAAATGCTGCCGGATTAGAAACGGTGAAAATGGCAGATATGGTGTCAAATGACAGTTTCCCTGTTAATAACTTCATGGATTCTATTTTACCTAACTCTGACGAAGCTTACCGCAATGGTTGGTATGTTTTAGACGCAGATAAAGCACTTGCTCAAGTGTATGGTAAAGATCCAGGCGTATTAGAATTGATTAATGTGCCATTAGGTACACGTAATATAGAAACAGAAACCCAAGCCTTATACGGTAAAATTAATTTTGAATATTTAGGTGGCCGTTTAACCGGTAACTTGGGTCTGAGATTGATCAAAGATGAGAATACTGGCTCAGGCTTTTCAAGTGTTAGTTATTCATCTAGTGGCGGTATGTTAGATCCTCACGACCTTATTTATAATCGTGAAGTAGCCAATATGAGCTTACCTGCTTGTGATGCGCCTGATTTTACAGAATTTGAGAATAATCGCGCATATTTACCGGGTAATTATTACAACCCGCGTTCAGAGCAACATAAAGATATTGCTAAATGTTTTGATTATCAGTTAACCCATACCTTTCAAAGTGATAAAGCTGATACCTTGCCACTATTTACTGTGGTGGGTGACCAAAGATATCTACAAGGTTGGTCGCCAGATGTATTTGATGGAAGTGTAGATGCTTGGGCCGAGAAAATGGCTGAGTATGAAGGGAATGACCGTATTTTGATGTTGTACAATTACGCTGACCCTAGTAATCCTCAGATGATCAAAAGTCTTGCAACACCATCTATTATTACCTCTTTGGATGGTGTTAATAGTTATGCGTTAAACACTGGCCGAGCACGTGCTCATTATAATATGCGTGGTTGGATAGATCGTACAACTAATGGTTTTAATGCTGCGGGGGTTGATGTAGCAACTGCATCTAAGCGTTTTGCTCCAGTGACAGATACTTCCAATACCACTCTATTGCTGCCAGCACTTAATCTAAATTATGCTATTAGTGAAGAGTTTATTGGTCGTTTTGCTGCCTCTAAAACCCTAGCTCGTCCTACTTTTGATGGATTGAATCCTGGTTTAAGAATAAGTGAAGGTCCTTGGACTCCTGAGGGCGGCGGTTCTTTGGGGAGTACACAACTAAAACCATTAGAATCTAAAAATCTAGATTTATCTCTTGAATGGTATTTCAATAAATCAGGTTTGGCTTCAATTGCTTTGTTTAACAAAGACATGAATAACTTCCAAGAAAGAGTCGCCACACCGTATTATTGGAAAGATATAAAAACGGATTATGACATTGAAACAATTAGTAAAAAAGAAACACTACTAGCGCCAGATCCTGACTCAACTCCAATGAACTCTGAATGTATGGCTAAACGTTATATTAACGATAATTCAGTGACTTCAGATTTACTGCCAGTGTGTCACGAGTTAATCATTTATGAGGAACGCAATGGTAAAGGTGCTTATTCACGGGGGATTGAAATATCATACAACCAAAACTATGACTTTTTACCGGGTATCTGGTCAGGCTTAGGTGTTAACTTTAACTATACCTATTCAGAATCTGAATCAGAGGCTGAATTGGTATCCACCACTAACAAATTATTACAGTCACTACCCCAACCACATACACCTGAACATTCTAGTAATACCACCCTTTACTGGGAAGATAATGGGATAATGTTGCGTTTGGCTCATCGTTATAATTCGACTCAAATGGTCAGCCGAGGTGGTGTGAATGGTGCTATCTGGAAAGATGCGACTAACCGACTTGATTTTAGCTCGAGTTATACAGTGAATAAGTATTTGAGCCTTACTTTTCAGGCTACCAACTTAACGGATGATACTAGCAGAACCTTCTTTACCAGCACTGATAATACCCTTGGTTTTGATGCTAATGGTCAAGTGATTAACTGGGATGAAGGTAATGCTATGGATGGTGGTGTCACCAACAGTAGAACCGTATCAGAATATAAAACCGGTCGTCTGTATCGTATCGGCTTACGGATGAAATTTTAATCATGTTAATAAAATCCGTATTTAAAGAATTGATTTGGAGAAAAAAATGAAAATTAACGTATTTTCAAGAACATTCGCTTGCACCTTAGGTTTGTCCTTATTAACTGCATGTGGTGGCGATAATGAAGGGTTTGAATCACCTTTTAAAAGTAAAGAGCCTGCCCAGTTTGCAAATGAAAAATTAGTAAAAGCATTTGATGAGTCGCAAGGTATTTTACAAATAGACTTGTTTGAAGGAGCTACTTCTGATGGCATCTCACTCAGTGAAAATAGCGGCTCGGCTCAAGTACGTACTTTTCAAGTAGATGAAGATAGTTGGAATGCATTAAGAGTGACGGGTATTTGGGATGAAAAAAATCTGACTGACCAACAAATTTTGGATGCATCTTCACAATCATTGTTCAGAGTAAATGGTTCTACACTACTTGTTGACACAGACATGTTAGATGATCATTTACATGCTAATGGAGATGTAAGCTCGCACACTTATAAGATTACCTTTAATCTTGATAATGGATATGATTATCCCGCAGATTCTGAGGTCACGGAAACGATACGTTATGTTGAATTGACATTTAATGGTATCCCAGATGAGATTGAAGGCATATCAGGATCTAAATTATCTGTTCCTCTTGATAACTCAGCTCAAGCTGTTGCCTGGGCTTTACCTGAAGCTAAGTTTAGTAAAGCTTATCAAGATTTTAGCTGGCAGATAGCTGATACAGATATCGCGACTGTAGATGCACAAGGGCTGGTAACAGGAAAAGTCATTGGTAGTACAACACTTGTTATTACATCTAATGAAAACAGTGATATCTCTTATACCCTTGATGTTGATGTGGTTAATCCACCCAAAGGAATGACATCTATAGAATTAACAACAGCAAAAGGTGAACAACCTGATGCGCTACAATTCCCTGCTTGTTCATTTTTACCATTAACTGCTATGCCTATAGCAGAACAAGGTCAAACCCTTTCAGGTGATTTTGTGTATGACTGGACTTTGGCAGGTGAAATAGTTGATAGCACTGCTATTTCCTATATCGATACTGAAAAAACCTCTGCACTTTTAACTACGCCTAACAATGATAATCTGGGAAGTATAAATATTAATGCAGAGTTGTTAGGTGCAGATTCACCCATATCAGATAGTATCGAAGCAGGCTTTGTTACCAATCATATGTGTAAGTCAGCTTATGACTTGGATGGTAACTTTGACAAGCTTAAAGAAGACAGTACCAACACCAAGTGGACAACGACTAACGGTATAACATTAGCGTTAGAAGAAGGTGCTGGTTTATCAGGTAACGCTTTTAAAGTGACATTGAAAGATGATGCTTCTGTCAGCACTTATGCCGTTGGTATTACCCATAAACAATGGAGTGCTTGGGGCCAAGCTGGACGTTTATACAACCCTTCAAATGGCAGCAGTGTAGGTAAACAATTCAAAGCTTCAATTTGGGTTAAGGTTGTGACTAATCCTGATAATCAAGACTTCAGCATACGCCACTCTTTGATTAACCGTAGAGATAATGATTATTCACTTAGAAACGAAGGTCCTGAATGGGTCGGCGACTTAGATGGTAGTTCAACTGAATGGCAATACGTAGAGTTCGTTAATACCAACTGGGATTCTGATGATTCAACTGACACCAGTATATTTACTGTTCCGGCAACAGGTTGGGACCAGCAAAAAGCTATCCTATTAGAAATATATTTTAATGGATTAAACCCAGGCGATTCAGTGTTATTAGATAACTTTGCCGTATATGAAGCTAACTAAGAGTAAACCTTGCTAGGGTGAAATAGCGCTGAAGTTTGTAATACTGCTAGATTAATAACAGATCTAGCAGTATTTATTCACCAAGGCTCAGGTTAATTACTCATAAGAAATTCTATTTAAGGACTATCATGAAAAAAATTATTTGTTTAGTAGCAATAATGAGTGCTGCGTTTGTGGCTCAGGCAAAAGAATCATCTGAAGGCACCTCTTTGCAGGGATATTTAAAATGGAAGAAGAACAAAGCCGAGAAACAGGGCGATAGCTTCAATGAAAAATATATTACCAAACAGTTTAAGGAGATGGATACTGACGGTAATGGCTTTGTATCAAAGAAAGAAGTAAAAACTTATTGGGATAAGAAATACCCTAAATAGCAGGTAGCTAATTTAATCTAGTGACTCAATATTAGCCCTGTAATAAAAATTAGAATATCTAACCAAACCCTAGCGGGGCTAATTATTGAGTTTTTTATTGCCTATAAGAGTATATCAAGCGCTGATAAATAATTATTGCTCTTTCACCATTCAAACTAGTTTTCATTTATTTTCTCTACATATTTCTAATGTAAATAACTTTTTATTATAAGATGTCATACAGGTATGGGCGGCTTACGTGCTTTAATCTAGGTTAAAGAACATATTATATTCAAGTTTTTAGCTACTAAAATAACAGCGACAATGTATTGATAAGGCTCAATACGGCTAAGGCTAGTAAAGTTTCAGTAGTATCATATTTTATTAACTATCTGAATTTTATTGATTATTTTACTTTTGGGTAGTGGCTTTTGTTACTTTTGTTAATGAAATAAATATAAATTGTATCTATATTGTTGACATGGTTGTAAATGTTGGTAAATTTAATGCTTGTCAGTTGTCATATAGGTTGTCTTTCAAATATTACAATCATTGGATTGACATAAATTTTAATAATGAATGAAAACAAATAAGGATATGAAATGAAATTTAATCTTATGTTGACATCGGTATTAGCAATTTCATCTTTGACTTTTAGTGCTTTAAGTAACGCACAATGTAATCAGGGTAATCGAATCGGCGATCCTAACTGGGTTTATGATGCGACTAAATTTGATAATGCTTTTCCTTCTATGGCTAAAACTAAATGGGCAGGCGTATCAGGAGGGGTTCCTTGTGCTGAATCAGTGCCGAAAGTCGCTACAAAATGGTTAACCAATACAGGGGTCAGTGCCTTACAAAATAAGATAAATAATGCTTCTGTTCCTGCAGGTAAAAAATCAGCTCATATTTTGATTAAAAATGGTACTCACTATTTAGACCAACCGATAAATATGAAGTCCGGTATTGTGCTCAGAGGAGAAAACAAAAATAATACAAAAATCATTGTTCGCTTAAAGCATAAATGGCAACAAAATGGTAAACGCAAAATATATGCCTTTAATTTTGATAATGTAGTCAATGCGGGTATTGAAAACCTAACGATTAAATATCAAGTCCAAGATGCATCCGGTACTTATCAACCATTAGATCGTAACAATTATGGCGAACCATCTACCACCGTTGCTGGTGAAGCTTGGCCATTTCAAAATGAAGTCAAAGTTAAATTAAATAATCCTAATAAACTGAATCCGATAGCAGATGATGACTTATATGTTGGCATGATCAAGTTTGATGGGTCTACGAACAACTCTTGGGTGCAAGATACTGTTATTCTTGAATCGGGAACAGATCCCATCTGGACAGGTCCAGATACACATCATTTAACCTTCCGATATAATGATATCTACCGTTGTTATAACAAAGGTGGAGAAGGCAATTGTTATTATGATATTCGAGGGCAGTATATTCTGGTAACTAAAGAAAGAGTCAGAAAAATCCGCCATGTTTCTGTGCAAAAAGAAGCTAAATTTAATGTGCTTTACCAAAATAATTTCGAAGTTGATGTGAACTTTCATGATGCTGATTTTGGATATAACTTGATTGAAGGTAATTCAATTAAACTTCCGTTTGTACACAAATGGTATAACATTTCTACTGGTGGAGCAGGCACTCATAGACCGCCAGGCCCTAATAATCTGACCTATAAAAACTCTACAGATCATCAGCGAGCAGGTTACAACAATATTCCTTGGTGGGGAACTGTGTATAAAGTCATCACATTTGCAGATGTTCAACAACTTTCCCAAAAACCTAAACATGGCACCTTATATCCAATGAAGTTTAATTAATCAAAACTTCTTACCATTTTAAATGAATCCATCTGAGCCAAACTCTTGTTAATTGAATATATTCCAAGGTTATTCTTTTGGTTGTTGTACGAAGTTTGAGCTCATTTAACATTCAGGAATTTAAGTGAATACAAGAAAAGTCCCTATATTTTTAATCGCATTTTTGGCAAGTATATTGTTAAGTTGTCAGTCAAACAGCCCTGAAGATCCTACCGTTGAAGGACTTCCTAAAGAGCCAGTTAAAATACCTGAAGTGCCTGAAGATCCTATTAGTTCTGACCACTGTGCAAATGCTAATCGAGTAGGGGATCCTAATTGGGTTTATGACGAAAGCAAAAATGATAGTAATTTTTCTACCATGCAAGAGTGGAAATTGGCTGGTGTTGAAGATGGTATACCGTGTAAAGAAGCATTAACCAAAGTAGCAACAAAATCTGTAACAGAGACAGATATTAATGCATTTCAAGACATAATTGATAATGTCATTATCCCCAATAATACAAGCTCGGCTTACATACTGGTTGAAGAGGGCATACATTACCTCGACCAACCTTTAAATATGAAGTCTGGTATTGTGTTAAGGGGTGAAGATAAAAACAACACTATAATCATTGTGCGTATCAAACATAAATGGCAAGAAAGTGGCTCACGAAAATTGTTTGCCATTAATTTTGACGATGTAGAAAACTCAGGGATTGAGAACTTAACCATTAAATATCAAGTAAAAGATGCCACAGCCACCTATCAACCTTTAGATCGTAATAACTTTGATGAACCAAACGAATCAGTGCCAGATATAGCTTGGCCATTTAGAAATGACTATAAAGTTAACCTAAACAATCCAGATAAAGTGAATCCCTTAATTGATGATAGTTTGTATGTTGGCTTGGTTAAATTTGATGGAACAACAAAAAATTCTTGGATGCAGGATACTGTGTTACTTGAGTCGGGCACAGATCCAATTTGGATCGGTACTCATACTCGGCACCTGACATTGAGATACAACGATATTTATCGTTGTTATAACAAAGGTGGTGAAGGTAATTGTTATTACGACATTAGAGGGCAATATATTTTAGTGACCAATGAAAGAGTCAGAAAAATTCGTCATATTGCAATCCAGCAAGAGGCCAAATATAACGTACTTTATCAAAATGATTTTGAAATCGACGTTAACTTTCATAATGGAGATTTAGGTTTTAATTTGGTGGAACAAAACTCGATTAAAATACCTTTTGTGCATAAGTGGCATAATCTGGCAACAGGGGGCATAGATACACACCAAGCCCCAGGTCCGAAAAATTTATTGTATAAAAATGAAACGGCTCATAAACGTTCAGGTTATAACAATATTCCTGCTGTAGATCTTGTCTATGAAGTTATTACCTTCAATGATGTTCTCTCACTATCAGATAAACCTAAACATGGCACTTTATACCCCATGGCATTTAACTAAATTTAATATGTATAGAGGTTCAACATGACTAGTAGACGGAATTTCTTATTAGGTGGCGCGGGAATATCAGCTGCAGCTGCCTTGTACAAGAGTGATTGCTTAACTGAATTAAACAAAGAATATCTTAGGGGTTGTTGATCTTTGTTGAATGTTTTTACAGCGAGTTGTACGGTATTTATACAATGAAGCGCAAGAGTGATGTAGTGTTCTACTTGAATGAGTGATGAAGCAGTAGAAATGCCGTACAAGCGCTGCCCGAAGGGTTCTTCCTAAACGCTTTTTACTCTTTGTTGCTGATTTTTGACTTAGCCCACTAAGCCTACAAACCAGAGCCGCGGGTGGTCAATCAGGGATGTAAGGACTGCTATAACCTTGCTATAAGCTGATTGGTATATTGGTTTTACCAAAACTAGCAAATATAAAAAGGGGAGCTTAATAGCTCCCCTTTTTTACAATATCAATTGAAATATTTTTTACAGATTTACACGTTAAATCTGAAGTGAATGACATCACCATCTTTAACTATGTAATCTTTACCTTCTAAACGCCATTTACCTGCATCTTTAGCACCTTGTTCACCTTTAAATTCGATGAAGTTTTCGTAGCTAATAATTTCAGCACGAATAAAACCTTTTTCAAAGTCACTATGGATCACACCGGCAGTTTGAGGGGCGGTAGAACCTTCAGGGAAAGTCCAAGCTCGCACTTCTTGTACGCCAGCTGTGAAGTAAGTTTGTAAAGCTAGTAGTTCATAACCACAACGAATAACGCGATTTAACCCAGGCTCTTCTAAGCCCATATCAGCCATAAATTCAGCTTTTTCTTCTTCGTCTAGTTCACCAATTTCTGCTTCTATTTCAGCACAAACCGCAACCACAACCGAGCCTTCTGCAGCAGCAATTTCGCGTACTTGATCTAGGTAAGGGTTATTTTCAAATCCATCATCATTGACGTTAGCAATATACATAGTAGGTTTTAGTGTTAAGAAGTTCATGTAACTGATTAATTTCAGTTCGTCTTTAGTTAACTCAACCGAACGTAATAGTTCACCTTCATCTAAATGAGGTTTAATTTTTTCTAATACCTTCATTTCTGCTTTCGCGTCAGCATCGCCGCCTTTGGCTCTTTTAGCGACTCTGAATAGCGCTTTTTCTGTGGTATCTAAGTCAGATAAGGCTAACTCTGTGTTGATGATTTCAATGTCATCTTTAGGACTCACTTTGCCCGCAACGTGCACTATATTGTCATTATCAAAACAACGTACTACGTGGCCAATGGCGTCAGTTTCACGGATGTTAGCTAAAAACTTGTTACCTAAACCTTCACCTTTAGATGCTCCTTCTACTAAACCTGCAATATCTACAAATTCCATTGTGGTAGGAAGAATACGTTTAGGTTGAACTATTTCAGCTAATTTATCTAAACGTAAATCAGGAACTGGCACTACACCTGTATTAGGTTCAATCGTACAAAATGGAAAGTTTGCTGCTTCAATGCCTGCTTTGGTTAATGCATTAAAAAGCGTAGATTTACCTACATTTGGTAGGCCAACAATGCCGCATTTAAAACCCATTTTGTAATCCTCTTATTCGTATAATATTTACTGGCGAGAGTAATATAGCCAATAAACGTAAATTTTTATAAATTGATGTTTGCATTTCTGGCTATTTAGCCTTAAAGCTATTCAGCTTTAAAAGAATGCAGTCGGTTCATCGCTTTTTTTAAATCATCTTTGATTAAAATATCAGTGCAACGTGTAGCTTCATCAATTGCATCTTCGATTTGCTGCTGTTCTTTTTGTGGGGCTTTACCTAATACATGGCCAGTTACACGGTTTTTATCACCGGGATGACCTATGCCAATCCGTAACCGTAAAAAATCTCGATTGTTGCCCATTTTACTGACAATATCGCGAATGCCATTTTGACTAGAACTGCCGCCAATTTTATATTTTGCTACGCCAGGGGGTAGATCTAACTCGTCAAACGCCACTAATAATCCCGATAATGGAATACGATAAAATTTAGCCATAGCTGCAACAGCTTGACCGCTTTTATTCATGAAAGTTGTGGGGATTAACAGGCGAATATCTTGACCGCCAATGGAGATGCGACCAGTGTAGCCAAAAAACTTGTTTTCGAGTTTTAACGTGCAGTTATATGATTTTGCTAGTGATTCGACAAACCACCATCCAGCATTATGTCGAGTATGCTGATATTCGGGGCCTGGATTACCCAGGCCCACGATTAACTGAATACTGGTATCAGTAGATTCAGTCAAGCAACTTATTCCTCTGTTGCTTCTTCTTCAGCTGAGTCATCTTCGTCAGCTTTAGGGCCTTTAGCTACTTTAACTGTAACAACAGCTAGATCATGATCTTCGCCTTTGCTAAGTTCAACTAAAGAAACACCTTTAGGTAATACTAAGTCAGACAAATGAAGAGTCTGTCCAAGTTCTACAGCTGAAAGATCAACTGAGATAAACTCTGGAAGGTTACCAGGTAAACAGTTAATTTCAACGTCAACCATGTGGTGTTCAGCATGACCGCCTAAAGTTTTAATTGATTCTGCTTTATCTTCATTAATGAAGTGTAAAGGTACGTTAGTTTGCAATTCTTTTTTCGCATCAACACGTAAGAAATCAAGGTGCATAACAAGAGGTTTAAAAGCATGACGTTGCATGTCTTTAACCAATACTTCAACGCTTTCGCCAGCAATATTTAGCGTTAAAACGTGAGAGTAAAAAGCTTCAAATGCTTGAGCAAGAAAAACTTTGTTATGGCTAAGTGTTAAAGAAACGGCTTCTTTTTCCGCTCCGTATAAGACTGCAGGTACTTTACCAGCGTGACGTAGGCGGCGGCTCGCACCTTTCCCTAAATCAGTACGGACTTCTGCGTCTAGAGTAAAAATTCCATCAGACATTGAGATAACTCCAAAATAAGTAAATTGTGTGTAAATCCTTGCGACCAGGATCTACGTTAATATAGATATATTACAGCTTGACGCTCGCGATATATCTAAACCCCAATAAAAAGGGCGGCGAATATTACCACTAGCTTGGGCGCTACACAATGTAAAGACATAAAAAAGGCGACCTTAAGTCGCCTTTTATGCAAAATTCAAATAATTATTAGTATTCGAACATCGCAGAGATAGATTCTTCGTTACTCACACGTCGAATTGCTTCAGCTAACATGTTTGATAAAGTCAGTTGTTTAACTTTAGGAATCGCTCTGATTTCAGGATCTAACGGAATGCTATCTGTGATGATAATTTCGTCGATAACTGAATCACGAATGTTTTGTGCTGCATTACCAGAAAATATCGCATGAGTGGCATAGGCATAAACATTTTTAGCACCGTGTGCTTTAAGTGCTTCGGCGGCTTTAGCTAAGGTACCACCAGTATCAATCATGTCGTCAACTATGATGCAATCTCTGCCTTGAACATCCCCAATAATGTGCATAACTTGGGCAACATTAGCTTTAGGACGACGTTTATCTATGATCGCTAGGTCAGTGTCATTCATTAGTTTGGCAAGTGCTCTTGCACGCACTACACCACCAATATCAGGTGAAACCACTACTGGGTTTTCAAAGTTACGTTGTCGCATGTCATCTAATAAAATTGGTGTACCAAAAGCGTTATCAACTGGAACATCAAAGAACCCCTGAATTTGTTCAGCGTGTAAATCGATAGTTAATACTCGGTCTACGCCAACATTTGATAAGAAGTCAGCCACTACTTTAGCTGTAATGGGGACCCTAGCTGAACGTACACGTCTGTCTTGACGGGCATAACCAAAATAAGGAATTACTGCTGTAATACGACCTGCAGACGCACGACGGAAAGCATCGATCATTACAATCAATTCCATCAAGTTGTCGTTAGTAGGGGCGCAAGTCGATTGAATAATGAATACATCTGAACCACGGACATTTTCATGTACTTCTACACTGATTTCACCGTCACTAAATCTCCCAACACTGGCGTGTCCAAGTTTAGTGTAAAGTCTGTCAGCCACTTTTTGTGCTAATTCAGGTACTGCATTTCCAGCGAAAATCTTCATATCCGGCACGATTCAAATCCTCAGTGCGTAAATTTTAGGAGGTGACTGGCTAGTGAGTGTTTTGCACAATAACAATATAAAATCCAAAACATCGACTTACTCAGCATACATTAATCAGTAAAAATGGCTGGGGTAGCTGGACTTGAACCAACGAATGGCGGGATCAAAACCCGCTGCCTTACCACTTGGCTATACCCCAATTAAACTTTTTATTCCCGGATCACATGTCGACTATATTAATTATCAAAATTACATAGACGTATATAATGGCGAAATGTTTCGACCATCTGCAACAAAACTAGTGCTACCTTGCGGTAACAAAGATTGAACCTTCAGTGCGTCCTGATGTTGTTCAAACATTGCAAATACACATGCACCGGTACCGGTCATTCTTGACGGCGCGTATTCTAACAACCACTGTAATGTGTTTGCAACATTCGGATAGCGTTCACACACTAATTCTTGACAATCATTGTGTGTATTGTCGAATTTGTAGTCTGAAAATTTTATTTTTGCTGTATTTCTGGGCAAATTGGCTTGAGTGAATATTTCTGCGGTAGAAACATGACAATCTGGAAAAACCACTAAATATGATTTTTGAGCTAGTTCTACCCCTTGTAATTTTTCACCCACTCCTTCAGCAAAAGCCGTTTTGCCATAAATAAAAATGGGCACATCGGCACCTAAACTCAATCCAATTTCTGCCAATGTAGTCTTCGTCAGATTAAGGTCCCATAAAATATTCAGTGCCACTAGAGTAGTGGCAGCATTTGAAGAGCCTCCGCCAATACCACCGCCCATAGGTAAACGTTTGATTAGATGAATATGACAACCTATATTCTTGGCTTTATTCGCTAAAGGGTGATTTTGTAATTGTTTGGCGGCTTTAATAATCAGGTTGTCTTCATCTGCCACTCCAGGGATAGGGTCTGCTAAGGTTATTTGACCCGTGTTATTAATTTCAAAAGCCAACTCATCACCAAAATCTAATAATTGAAATAAACTTTGTAATTGATGATAACCATTGTCATAACGACCATTAATATGCAGAAATAAATTTAATTTAGCCGGACTGGGCCACCATTTGAGTGTTGCTTGTGTGTTATCTAAGACCATGAATTCACTCTAATTAATAATTGACTATTATTACTGCGATTTTTGAAGGTTATTTTGTGTGGTAACCAAGTGTCACCCACTAGTTGGTAATTATCGTAATTAATTAACCAGTCTTCACAGCTATCACAATTGGGTTGGATTTGGCTCACCCAGCCTTGCTCGCTAGTGACAAATTTGGCTTTTTCAGTAATTTGACCTTTTACCCAAATAGGGAATTGCTCAACCGGTATTTGCCAGCCAGTGATCCGCCAAATTAAAAAACTAGCATCAGTATCTTCATATACCTCGTCATCGGCTTCTAAAGTAACTTGTTGTTTATCGCCATACATTTTAAGTATCGAAGTGCCAATTATGCTGGTTAAATTTAATTTGTATGTTTGCTGATTTTGTTGCCAACTAAAACTAGCACTTTGTTTTTTACCTTTGCTGCTAAAACCTAATCTGCCTTTGATATGCCAGTTTTGTAGTTGCATTAATTGTTTTTGGTGTTGCGCCGAGTTCAGCATTGCATGTGGGGGAGGCGGCTGAGCACAACTGACAAGCAATATCACTAGACTAGCGATTAAAAGTCGAGCTGATAAATATATTGGTGAGCGAAATAAAGGCAAAAGTTATCCAATTTTTAGTTTTTAAAGTATAAATTTTAGGGAGACAATATGAACATACAAGTGACTGCTCTTTCAATAGTTTTACCTTTTGCGTACAATGCCGCCAAAATTTTGCTGTAAATTAACTATCAATCAATGACTTTAATCGCATTTGGCATCAATCATAAAACCGCTCCTATTGAGTTGCGAGAAAAATTAGCTTTTTCTCCAGACGAAATTGTAGAGGCGCTTGCTTCGTTAAAGCAAAACACAGGTGCACTTGAGTCAGTTATCGTATCTACATGTAATAGAACGGAAATATACGCTCAGATTGAAGAAAGCAAAACCCATAATATTTTACAATGGTTAGCTGATTTTCATGGTGTTAATGCCGATGATTTAACCAATAACAGCTATTTTCATGCTGATCAACAAGCTGCAGTGCACATAATGCGTGTTGCTTGTGGGCTCGATTCTTTGATGTTAGGCGAGCCACAAATTTTAGGGCAAGTGAAACAAGCTTTTACAGATGCAAAAAATTCAGGGGTAATAAATACCGATTTTGAACGGTTATTTCAACATACCTTTTCGGTAGCAAAACGAGTACGAAGTGAAACCGATATAGGAGCTAATGCTGTGTCTGTGGCTTATGCTTCGGTACAACTGGCTAAACATATTTTTTCATCGTTAGAAAAAAGCAGAGTGTTGTTGATAGGCGCCGGTGACACAATCGAACTGGTTGCTAAACATTTATCAGAGCAAGGCGTGAAGTCGCTTACTGTGGCGAATCGTACTTTAGCTAGAGCCCAAGCTATTGCCGAACCTCTAGGTGGCGCGGTATTAACCTTATCGCAAATTCCTAGTCATCTAAAAAATGCCGATATTGTGATCAGCTCTACAGCCAGTCAATTACCTATTTTAGGTAAAGGTTTAGTGCAAAGTGCTTTAAAAGAGCGTAAACATAAACCTATGTTTTTAGTTGATTTAGCCGTACCCAGAGATGTGGAAGCTGAAGTGGCTGAATTAGACGATGCATATTTGTACACAGTGGATGATTTACAACAAATTGTAGAAAAAAATCTAGCCTCACGACAAGATGCGGCAGTGCTTGCTCACGAAATGGTTGAACAACAAGTTCAACAATTTATTCAGTGGCAGCAAGGGAAATCTTCAATTGATGTGTTAAAAACCTTTAGAGATCAAAGTGTAGAACAAAGAGATAACTTAGTTAATCGTGCGATTAACCAGCTAGCTGATGGAAAACAAGCCGAACAGGTGTTGGTAGAACTGGCCAATAAACTGACTAATAGTTTAATTCATGCGCCTACCAAGGCTTTGAAAAAAGCAGCTAATGAGCAAGACACCCAAAGCTTATCTATTTTAAAAGATGCATTAGGACTAAAAAATCTGGATAATTAGCAGATTATCTACAAAATCTAACCAAATACTTTATTAGTTAAGACGGTTACCGTCATTGCTTACAGGAAAAAAATGAAAGAATCTGTTCAAAATAAATTGGAAACCCTAGTTGAGCGCTTTGAAGAAGTGCAAGCTTTGCTGGGTGAAGCAGAAGTCATATCCGACCAAGACAGATACCGTGGTTTAACCAAAGAATATTCTCAGTTAGAAGACGTAGTGAAATGTTTTCGCGAGTATCAAGACGCACAGCAAGATTTAGAATCTTCGCAAGAAATGATGCAAGAAGACGATGCTGAAATGCGTGAAATGGCGCAAGAAGAATTTAAAGCCGCAAAACAAAAAATTGAAGTCTTAACCCAAGACCTACAAGTATTGTTGTTACCTAAAGATCCGAATGATGACAGCAACTGCTTTGTGGAAATACGCGCGGGTGCAGGTGGCGATGAAGCTGCTATTTTTGCTGGTGATATATTCCGTATGTACAGCCGTTTTGCTGAAAAGCAGGGGTGGAAAGTAGAAGTGGTTACCACCAACGAAGGTGAGCACGGTGGTTACAAAGAAGTGATTGCTAATATTTTAGGTGATGGCGCTTACGGTATTATGAAATTTGAATCGGGCGGTCACAGAGTACAACGTGTACCAGAAACCGAATCTCAAGGTCGAGTGCATACTTCTGCTTGTACTGTGGTGGTCATGCCGGAAGTACCAGAATCTGAAGCCATCGAAATCAATAAAGCAGATTTAAAAATTGATACCTTTAGGGCGTCAGGCGCAGGTGGTCAACACGTTAACAAAACGGACTCAGCTATCCGTATTACTCATGTGCCTTCTGGTTTGATAGTCGAATGTCAAGATCAGCGTTCGCAACATAAAAACAGAGCCCAGGCTATGTCGGTACTACAGTCAAGGTTGACTCAACTTGAAGAAGAAAAACGCCAAGCTGAAGAAACCTCTACTCGTCGTAACTTAGTGGCCAGCGGTGATCGTTCTGAACGTATTCGTACTTATAATTTCCCACAAGGTCGAGTCACTGATCACAGAATTAATTTAACCCTATATCGTTTAGATGACGTAATAGCAGGTGAGTTAAACGCTGTACTTGAGCCAATTCGTCAAGAACACCAAGCAGACTTGTTGGCATCACTGTCTGATGCATAACAATTTTTTTATACTTTGAGCGATAGTCAACAGACTATTGCTCAAGTCTTACAATGGGCAAAACAGCAATTAGCCACACATCAGGTAAGTGATGATGGCCAGACCGATTCCTCTGCTATCGACAGTAAATTATTACTCTGCGCAGCCTTAGACTGTGAACTCATTTATCTACATACTTGGCCTGATAAGCTGTTAACTTCGCAACAACTTAATACTTTTCAATCCTTTATCTCACAACGCATAACGGGACAACCCGTGGCTTATCTTGTGGGTTATCGCGATTTTTGGTCTTTGCGCTTAAAAGTTTCAGCCGCCACTTTGATCCCGCGAGCCGATACCGAACGTTTAGTCGAAGTCGCACTCGAATTGCCAATTCCCTCAGACGCCAAGGTATTAGACTTAGGCACTGGGACTGGTGCTATCGCTTTGTCTTTAGCCTCTGAACAAGCAAATTGGACAGTCACAGGTTTAGATAAAAGTGCAGATGCCGTGGCCTTAGCCAAAGACAATGCCACGGCTAATCAGTTACCAAGAGTCAAATTTATTCAGAGTGATTGGTTTAGTGCAGTTGGCCAACAAAAATATCATTTAATTGTCAGTAATCCTCCATACGTTGAATCCGATAGTCAGTTTTTATCACAAGGTGATGTCAGGTTTGAACCTGCTAGTGCTTTAACTTCAGGGATTGATGGCCTAGATGACATCAAATATATAGTGGCGCAAAGCAAACATTATTTATTGCCTGAAGCTTGGTTAGTTATAGAGCATGGTTATCAACAAGGGCAGGCGGTAGCAGAAATATTTGTCTCAAATGGATTTGTGGATGTCCGTACAGAAGTTGATCTAGACCACCAACCTAGGCTCACCTTAGGTAAATATTTATAAATTATCGTTAATAATTAACGATATAGCTTGTTCTTCTGGTCACTTACCTTTATTTTGTCTGGGTTTAATTTTAAATGTCTAACGGCTAGCATACACAGGAAAGGTTTATGTCTGACGAAATATTTTTTGCTGAAGATAATGAAGAACAAGAAACAACAAGTTTAGGTAAATGGAAAGTCTTAATTGTTGATGATGAACCTGAGATTCATGCGGTTACAAAGCTAGCCTTAGGTGATTTTGTGTTTCAAGATCGAAGCTTAGAGTTTATCTGTGCTTATAGTGGTGCTGAAGCTAAAAAAATGTTTCGTGAGCATCGCGATATTGCTGTGGTGTTACTCGATGTAGTCATGGAAACCGATGACGCCGGGCTCAAAGTAGCTGATTTTATTCGAAATGACATCAATAACCATTTTACTCGTATTATTTTACGTACAGGCCAGCCAGGCCAAGCCCCAGAGCGTGATGTGATTATTAATTATGATATTAATGATTATAAATCTAAAACAGAATTAACCTCGCAAAAGCTTTTTACCGTAGTGATTTCAGCCTTACGTTCATATCGTGACATTAATGCGATTGAAGAAAACCGCAAAGGTTTAGAAAAAATCATTGCTGCTTCAGCTGATTTATTTAGCATCTTGTCTCTAGAAAACTTTATTGAAGGCATAGTACAGCAACTTTCATCTTTATTGGGGGGGACAAAAGGTGCGGTATATTTAACCTCTGCGGTGGCCGGACCTAAACCATTAGATAGTTACAATCCCAATGAATTATATGTGTTTACGGGCAAAGGTGATTATGCAAATAGATCTGGTGAAAAGCTAGAACAGGTGCTCTCGGGGGCTGAATTATTATCTTGTCACAATGCTTATCAAAATAAATGTCTGGTTTTTGAAAATGAATATTTAGTGGCTTATTGTGGCAGTAAAACCCAAAAAGGCTCGTTATTGTACATGTCGGGTTTACCTAGAAAATTAAGTGAGACTGACAAACATTTAGTGGAAATATTTTCGCAAAATGTACAAATTGCCTTTGACAATGTCTTACTAACAAAAGATATAGAAGATACTCAAAGAGAAGTGATTGAGCGTATTGGTCAAGCCATGGAACATCATTTTGGTAAAGGTAGGCATATCCAAAGAATGGTCAAAATATGTGATGTGTTAGGTCGCAACGCTGGACTTAACAAAGCCGAATTAAATACTTTATGTTTGGCTGTACCTTTACATGATATTGGTAAAATAAAAATACCAGAAACTTTATCTATGCCTGTCAGTAAGCTTGATAAATCAGAACTAGATTCTTTACGTTATCACGCTGAATTTGGTTATAACTTATTAAAAGACTCAAGTCGTCCTTTGATAAAAACCGCAGCCTTGATTGCTAGAGATCATCATGAATATTGGAACGGCAATGGTTACCCAAGAGGGAAATCAGGTGACAATATTCATATTTTTTGTCGTATTACTAGCTTGGCCAATGCCTTTGATTCTTTACGAAACAAACGTAATAGTGAAGAAAATTGTGATTTACAAAAGGTTTTAGCTGTTATCATCAGTCAAAAAGGTGAACAGTTTGATCCCTCGTTAGTCGATATCCTAGTCGCTAATATCGATGAGATTGAACAAATCATTTGTGACTTTCCAGATGACGAAAATTCGTCAATAAATCAACTCAATTAAGGTTTTTAATATTTATGTATACCCTTGTTAAACATTTACACCTCACAGCTATTGGATTAAGTGTGTTGCTATTTATATTCCGTTTTGTGCTGTTGTCGATCAAGTCGCCAATGTTGCAAAAAAAGTGGATAAGAGTGTTGCCACATATTGTTGATACTGTACTGATTTTAAGTGCCATTACTTTATGTGTGTTACTACAGCAATATCCATTAGTTGATGCTTGGGTAACCGAAAAACTGTTTGCACTGATTATGTATATATTCATGGTAGTACTGGCGTTAAAAATGGCTAGAAACAGCTTTATGCGGGTAGTTGGTTTTGTTGGAGCGTTAAGTTGGGTGGCATTTGCCGGTATGGTAGCCATCAGTAAACAGCCCATATTATTTTTATAATTAAAATAACGAAAATTTAGGTAAAGATCCTCAGTAATAACCCGATAAAAAGGAGTATTGTTTTTATCGGGGTGAGGCCATTGAAAAAGTTAAGACAAGCTATTGCAGACAATAATAGTTTGCTGGCGGGTTTGCAGTTAGCTAATATTTTCAAGACAGAAGGGGTTAATCCTCAATCTTATTTGTGCACTATTTTACAATGGGCTGAACAAGTAAAAAAAGAAATGCGTGTCTCAGCCAGAGATGCCGATTCATTCCAACAATTAAGACGTTACTTTTATGTAGATTTGGCATTTAGTGGTGACCAGAAACAAGATTGTATTAGCCACAATCACTTATTAAACCAAGTGATAGATTACCGAACCGGTATTGCCATCACCTTGTCTATTGTGTTTCAAGCGTTAGCCAAAGCCGTGGGTTTTAATGTTAGTGGCATTAATTTTCCCGGACATTTTTTGTTAAAGTGTCAATTTGACAACGCGGCCACTATTTACCTTGATCCGTTAAATGGTAATCAACTGACTCGCGACGATTTAGCCGCCTTATATTTTTCTATCTTACCCAGTGTAGAAGATGAAAAAATGCCTGAAGAAGCTTTAGACGAAGCCAGTTGTGCCGAAACAGTGGTTAGGTTGTTACATAACCTTAAAAGCACATTTATCAATACTAAGTCTTACGATAACGCATTAACCGTAGTCGAGATTTTAGTTAACTTGTGTCCAAATGATCCCTACGAACGCAGAGACAGAGGGTTTTTATTACACCAACTCGATTGCACCCAAGTGGCAATTGCAGACTACCAATATTTTATTCGTAAGTGCCCTAAAGACCCCTCATCACAATTGCTACAAGCGCAATTACAGCAACTAGCCGAACAACAACCAGAAGTGTTTCATTAGAACAGTCTGACAGCAAGCATAGTGTAAAACCTGCTGCTTGTTGGGGAGACGAGCGGTTTAGTTTACCTCAATTAGCTTAACCGCTTGAATATGTAAAGGTGTACAACTGCCTTGGCTGATTGCCTCATATTTAACCTCATACCAAGCGCCTTTTAATGGCACCGAGTCAAACATGTTAGGCCGCACTTCATATTGGTTATCACCATGACTTAAGATCACAAAAGAGGGAGTGATCTTTGCCACCTGAGCCCTATCGACCGCCGCTAAATAAGTACATGCACCACCTACTTTGTCAGTTAATCCACAGCCGGATAATATTATGCCAAACAACAATATCAGTAATGGTAAGCGATTATTCATTAGGTTTCTCGTGGCTGCATAGAAATTGAATTTTACCTACAAACTAAGTTAAGTCCAAGCAAGCTAAGAAAAACATGATATTCGCTTATCTGTTTTTATGGTATTTCTTTTATCCGAAAACTTGTTAGGATAGAGTGAGTTAAGTGGATAAACCCTAAGATAAATCAGGGTGATCCTATGCATCGCCTTGGTTCAACTGGCTTGCTGTTGCAATAAAAGGAATACAATGTCTGCGGACTATTACAACAATCAAGTGAATGAGATTTCTAGGCAGTATTTGTCTGTTACCTTTGAAGAGGTACATAGTACTTGGTCACAGCATTTAACCCCTATTTTAGCCAAGCCTAATACCACTATTTTAGATGTTGGCGCTGGGGTAGGGCGTGATGTAAAACGCATCGCAGAGCTTGCAGCCGCAATTCAAACCCCAGCCCAAAACATATCTAACACTTGCCAAATTTATGCAGTTGAACCAGCAGCAGAATTGATGAAAGTAGGGCAGTTAACCACTGCCGAACATAATATTCATTGGCTGCAAGACTCACTACCTTCGCTCGATAAAATAACTCGCCTAGAAATCAGTTTTGATTTAATTCTTCTCAGTGCTGTTTGGATGCATGTGCCGCCTTCTAAGCGTAATCGCGCCTTACGTAAACTGGCTAACTTACTTAAGCCAGGCGGCAAAATTGTTATCTCCCTCAAGTTTGGTATGACAGCAAGCGAGCAGCAAAAACGCTGTATGCACAATGTGAGTGTGGAAGAAGTTGAAGGTTTAGCGCAAAACCTTGGGTTGTTTTCGACATTAGTCACAGCAAACCAAACAGATAAACTAGGCCGCAACGAAGTACATTGGCAAACCCTAGTGTTACAAATGCCAGATGACGGCACAGGTGCATTCCCATTTATTCGCCATGTGGCCATTAACGACGGTAAATCTGCCACACACAAGTTGGCGCTTTTAAGAGTTTTATTACGTATTGCCGACGGTCATCCGGGGGCTGTATTACGCCGCGAATCTAGCCCAAGTGGCGACAGGGTGATTTTACCGGTTGGTTTAGTGGCTTTGTATTGGTGTCATCAATATAAAGAATTAATCGATACGCACCAGTTATACCAAACACCCAATAAAAGTCCGAACATGGGCTTTATGAAAGCCGATGGTTGGCATAAGTTAACCCATCGAACAGCGGCAGATTATCGTATTGGTAACTTGTTTGTGGGTGACGATGCTATAGCTTTGCACAAAACCCTTTCAGCAGCAGTGACCAACATTAAAACCATGCCGTGTCGTTTTATTACTCTGCCAAATAGTGAGCAAGCTATTTTTGAGGTAGACAACAAAACAGTCAAAGCCAAAGACAGCTTTTTTCTAGATCTACAAACCTTAGAACAATGGGGCGAGTTTTCACTGCCAGAATCTACTTGGTTGGCCTTCAACCGATACGCCTGTTGGATTGAGCCAGTACTCGTCAACGAATGGGTAAAAACCATGGCCAGTTATGCAGGCAATCAGCAATATGCCGCAGCAGAAAATCAACACCACTTACAACAAGCATTAAACTGGCTAGAGCCAAAACGCACGACCACAGAAGTACGCACTCGTTTTGAACAAGTGAAACAACAAACACCCGAGCTAGCTCAATGTGTATGGTCGGCAAAGTCACTAACCAAACAATACGATATTGACCACAGCATGCCTTTTGCCCGCTGGCCTAATAACGACCTATGGAACCTCTTACCAACCGACTGCAAAATAAATAACCAAAAAAGCGACCGGCTACCCACAGAACAAAAATTAAAAAACGCCAAAGAGCGCATTCAACTCTGGTGGCAACAAGCTTGGCTTAAACCCAGTGATACAAACCAAATTCAAGAACAAACAGCCAGCTACCAAGTTAATTCTGTCAGTACCACTGTAGCGAATATCTCAACAGAATTAGCACAAACAGCAACTAACCAGCCATGGCAAAACAAACGCTTTTTCGCCGAAGCCAACATCGCCTTACCCGGCTTAAACTCAAACAACCAATCAATTGATGACTTGTTTGAAGCGCTAGTGGTACAGCGTGTTAGATTAAAAGAAATGCAGCAGTTGAGGGAGTGGTAACTAATAAGCGGTAACGAATAGAAACTAAAGGGGCTCAATGTGCCTACATTTCGGAAAACTACTGCAACCCAAAAATTCATTACCAATGTTCACTCCTTTTTTCGCGGTACGTTTCACCATAGGCGAAGCACATTTTGGGCATGTGGTTGTAGTTGTCGGCTTAACTATTGGCTTATCGATTGGTTTAACTGAAGGTTGCAAAGGTTTAGTGGTTTGCACGTCAGCAATCAATTCAAGTAATTGATCGCCGTTAATCAACTCAATGGGCAGGTCTTGTGCAAACTTAATTGCATCTTTGGTAAAATGTCCAGAACTCACCACATAAACACTCACAGCGTTTGATGCGGTCAATACACCAAACATTTCACGAACAATCGATACACCCACCTTAGATCTGCGCCATTGTTTGCATTGCACTATGTGTAATCTTCCGTCTTTACGCAGAGTAAGGTCGATACCACCATCGGCACCACCCACCATGTTCTCCTGTACCGCAAATCCCTTACGACGAAAAGCCTCACCCACCAACACCTCAAAATCACTCCAACTGGTTTCTCTAAGGGTTTCGATACTACGTTGTCGATTAATCAATTGTTTGCGTTTTTGGCGTATAAAAATCGACGAAATGGCAGGTAGTAAAAACATACCACCAAACATCCAAGCCATGTTTTGTCCGACAGTCGCAATCATTGATATGTAAGGATTGCCCATTCCCAAATTAGGAAACACAAACTTAAGTGCTACATACACACAGATGCCAGCAATAACACTTACCCACCAAGGTAAATAAGAAAAAGATTTTAAAAGTGAAGGGTTATTGCGACTCATGATCAATCCGTGATTTTAAACTTAGGGATTAAATATACCCGCCAATAAAAATTGTTCAATGTGCCGTTTGATAACTGGTTATTAGATTTTATATATGGGTGCGACGTTTGTCGGGGAGTTATTTGATTGAATTGTGTTTCGTGTTTTGCATTTTATTACGATGGGTGTCCTATTAGTGCGCTATTAGTGCGCTATTACGATGGGTGTCCTATTAGTGTTTCGTGTTTTGCATTTTATTACGATGGGTGTCCTATTAGTGCGCTATTACGATGGGTGTCCTATTAGTGTTAAGGTAAACGGGCGTAAGTGATACGAGGATATGTAACCCGAGCTCATGTTATTTACATCGGATCAAGAGTAAGAAGGACACGCTTGTCATTTTTTTGCAACTGACAAGAACGGTGAACGGCTGCCATTTTAGCTTGTTTGTCCCAAGCTTTTCCTTTTAATAATCCCACATCAAAGGGATTCATTTGTTGGATGTGACTTTGCTTGTAGTACGCACCTGAATTGGTTTTTGCGAAGCCTTGCTTTTGCTGTTTTGGAGGTTGATCTTGTAATGCTTCTAGGGGTAACCATTGAGTGCCTGAACCAAGATATGTGGTCACTAAGCGCACTGGAATATTATCTATGTGAAAAGTAGGGCACATGGCTGATTTCAACGGCACTAAACGTAAACCAACATCATCGCAATCGAACAAGCAAGTAAGCATATCCGAGAGCAAGTAAATATCTTCAATCGCATCTTTCTTACCCTCATATTCGGGTAAAGTGTTGTTAAGCTCTTGCTCTAACGACTTCATTGAAAAGACGCTTCGCATGCCCATTCCCAAAGATTGAAAGGCATTTTCAAAGTAACAACTAATGACAGAAGAAGCCTGCCGCTGCCAAATTGCCACACTAATATTAGGCGAAAAGATATCACTTAACACTAGTGGTGAATCATCACTCCTCCAAGTGGACAGGGATAGTTTTTCAGCTAACTCCATAATTAGTGCTCCCACTCAGGGAAAGGATCGGGCAATGTTGACCACATGGCTTTACCCGCTAACACATCCTCTTCACTTAATAAGCATGCATGCAATCGTTCAGTAATATCATCCTTATTTAAGCCTTGTCCTATAAATACTAACTCTTGACGCATATCACCGAAAGGTTCAACCCATTGCTCTTCAATCGCTGTTAGGTATTCAGGATCGTCTGGCCATTGATCTTTTGGTACTGACTTCCAAAATAACCCCGCCGCTCCGTATCTGGCCATTCCTCCAGCCTGACTCCAGCTTCCTGCTAGTTGAGGACGTGTCGCTAACCAGAAAAAACCTTTGGAGCGAATTAATTTTCCAGCTATTTCTTTGCTATGTAAAAAATCGAAGAACTTTTGTGGATGGAAAGGGCGCCTAGCCTCGAATACAAAACTACTAATGCCGTACTCTTCTGTTTCAGGAATATGTTCACCCCGTAATTCTTTAAGCCAACCAGGAGCTTGCTGTGCTTTTTCAAAACTAAATTTACCTGTAGCTAAAACTTGCCTAACAGGTACATCTCCATTTTTGATTGGGATTTGTATCGCTTCTGTATTTAGCGTACTGAGAATACTCTTTAATCGTCCAAGTTCTGAGTCAGATACTAAATCAACTTTGCTTATCAATAAAACATCAGCAAATTCAACTTGTTCAACTAATAAATCCGCAACACTTCGCTCGTCTTCTTCTCCTAGACTTTCACCTACTTCTTGCAAAGATTTAGCCTGGTCATAATCATTTAAAAAGTTAAGAGCGTCGACTACCGTCACCATAGTATCGAGTACTGCTGCGTTCGAAAGGCTTACACCATCTTCGTCGGCAAAGGTAAAAGTTTCAGCAACAGGCAATGGCTCAGAGATTCCAGTAGATTCAATGACTAAATAGTCATATTTCCCTTCTATTGCTAGGCGGTTAATTTCTTCGAGTAGGTCTTCTCTTAAGGTGCAGCAAATACAACCATTACTCATCTCTACTAACTTTTCTTCAGAACGATTGAAACTTATTTCATTCTTAACGGTAGCGGCATCGATATTAATTTCGCTCATATCATTCACAATAACCGCAACTTTGAGGCCGTCTCTGTTATTAAGAATATGGTTTAATACTGTAGTTTTACCTGCCCCAAGGAAACCTGATAGAACTGTGACTGGCAGTAGAGAATTTTTTGACATGGTAATCGCTATTTTGTTTATTTAAAAAATATTTAATGAATAATTTTGGCTATGAAAACTAAAATCACCCTCATGGTTATGTTATATTATAACATTAAATTCAAAGGTTCTAGGATTTTAATTTTAGAAATAAAAGGGTCAGTGTCACTTTAAATAAATACAGTTTAAGACTCACTGCGTCTTGAATTGAGTTAGTTGAAGTTCTGCGGATCTAGGTTCGTTAAATGTGAACTCTATAAATCAGGTGGAGGGCAGGAACCAGCCCGTTTTTAGATCTTTGCTCGGTGTTTTCTAAACAGTGTCGCGTGCTGTGGTGAATCGCTTTTTAGTCTTTCGACGAAGCTGTACCCTCAAATCTCTGTCATGGTCAATTACAACTGCTCATTACAGCTATTCTATACTGATTAAGGTTTAAGATTGAAGGGTTACACTCTTGTTGAAATAAGAGTGTAACGCTTTAATTGCTTACTTAATCTAAACTCAAGTTACTTAGAATGCGCGATATTATTGGCCTAATTATCGGCCGGTGTTGGCATCGGATAATGCCTTAAAGCGTACGACCTTAAATTCGCCCTTTGTAGCGTCTTTTCCGTTATTTAATACGGGAGAGCGGTGCAGTTCATTCACTGTGCCATAGATGTAACTATCTAAGCCAACTGCAAGCCCATCAGGCCATGACACATCATCGCGTTGAATTAGGGTTTTATAATGACCATTTGGTTGCACATAACCGATTGCGTCATTTGTTATTGAAGTAACGTACACATAGCCAGCGTTATCGATTGTTATGCCGTCAGAAATGGGCTTGTCACCATAACGCTGCACTTTTTTGTTTAGCTCTTGCTCTGATAGCCTTGTATCTAATAGGTCTTTGGTCGCAATTCGGTACAAGCTTGTGCCAGACATCGCGCCGTAGTAAACGTATTCAAAGTTACTATCGATCGTAATTGGGTTGACGCCCATACGAACTGGTTGGCCGTTTAGGTAGACAGTTTGGCCATCAATGACCATATCGATGTCTTCGGCTTTAGTTGATTTTGACTCTTTCAATACTCGGCGAGCATTGCCTGTTGTCAAGTCAACCACAATGATTGAGCTTGTGCCCGTATCAGCGATGTAGATTGCGTTATTTTTGCTATCAACAGCTAAGTCATTTAGAAAGCTTGAGCCAGTAATCACAGGCTTAGCTAAGTAGATTACTTTATGCAGTTGTTCTTTCTTGGTGTTCCATCCTACTAAACGTCCGGCATGGTCAGGCCCAGACGTGTCTAACATCCACAAAATGCCATTGGCATCGATATTTAACCCAAGTACACCGTATAGCCCACCAGATTCACGGCTTTGAGCCGCATACGCCCAGTTTTCATTTGGGTAAGGTTTGGTTGTTCCATCTGGTAACAGCTCAACGATCCGTAGAGATTTGCCGTAAAACCCGTGAATACTGAGAAATATTCGGCCATCAGGGCCCACCGCAATGTTACCCGGAGGCGTTTCGGCACTGAGCTTGGCGACTACTTCAAGTTGTCTTGCTTCATCGGCTGCTGCCATATTTAGGCTGAATGCACTGGTAGCAATCATAGCGGCCGATGCTAATAGTTTGAATGAACGCGTCATTTTAACGTTTCCTGTTAGTAAGTTATTGCCAAGTTTTTAGATTTGCTTCAATGATGCAACGACTTCGCTAGGCTCTGCGCGGTGTGTGTAATCAGCATGCACATCAGCAAATACGATTTTGCCTGATGGGGCGATGACATAGGTTGCAGCAAGAGGTAGTTCGAACGCGCCTTTGCCGTTATGAGCTTCAACTTCAATGCCAAAGCCACTGTAAATAGGCTTGATTGAGTCCGGTAGAGTGAACACTAGACCTAAGGTTTTAGAAAACTCAGAATTAGGATCAGACAATACAGAGAAGCTTAGCGCATTTTTTTCTGCGGTTGAAAGTGATGCATCAGGTAGTTCAGGTGTTATAGCCAGTAAGCTAGCACCTTGTGCTTTGATGTCGTCAAGAACGCTTTGGTACGCCCGCAATTCTAGGTTGCAGTATGGGCACCAGCCGCCACGGTAAAATGTTAGTACTACTGGGCCTTGAGCAAGCTTTTCTGACAAAGTAACTTGGTTGCCAAGTTGGTCTGTAAGAGAGAATGCAGGAAACACTTCACCCGCTTTGGGAGCATTCTTCTCTAGCTCTTTTGCTTTTAGGTTGTCGGTTTCAGCCAGCATGACAGAAAGCTTTTCCGCAGGGATGTTTTTAGCAGATGCTTCGCGTACTTCAGTTAATTGATCTTTAAGACTCATCATTTTCCTTAAGGTTAAATTTGTTTTTTTTGAATGAACGTTCAAAATGTTATTTCCGTATGGGATGTTTGTCAATATTAATTTGAATAATCATTCAAAATGTTATTAAATATCCCTGTACTCAATAAAGTAATGAGCATTATGGCGATTAAAAATGGCGATTAAAAAATTCGATGTAGATGTCGTACTTGAGCAGGCAATCAATACATTTTGGCAATATGGTTATCATGGAACATCTATGCAGCAATTGTTACAAGCTACTGGATTACGCCCGGGTAGTTTGTACCGAGAGTTTGAAAGTAAAGAAGGGTTGTACTTGCTTGCTCTGAGTCGCTATGCTGCGGCCACTATTACGACTGTGAACAACCGTATACAAGGCAGTTCAAGTGTTCTTGAAGGCATTAAGTCGATACTGGTTGACTTGTTCGAAGAGGCCAAAGCTAAGAATTACTGTGGCTGCTTTTTAGTTAAAACTCAATTGGAGTTGTCAGCTCACAATGAGTCGATACTGACTAATGTTTCTGAAGAGTTTGCAAAAATCGAAGCCAATTACTGCGCTATCCTAAAGACGATATTCTCTCCTGAGATCAGTTTGCAATACGCAAAACAGCTCATGCTCGTCATTTTTGGTATTCGTGTTTATAGTTATCAAAGTGAGCAACCTGAAGATGTTGAGGAATTTATTTTATCCATATTGCCTTGGTTGAAAGATGATTCTAATAACAATATTAAGCGGGGTTAACTTTTATAACTTAGGCAGGCGTTGTTGATCAAATTAAAGCCCCGAGCATAGCTGCCTCAAGGTTTTGCCCCGATCCTGCGCCTTGAATTGAATTGATAATGATTCTGTAAAGCTAGATTTGTTAAAAGATAAAATTTACAGATAAGGGCAGGACTTAAACCAGCCCAATTTTAGGTGTTTTCTCTGTGCCCTCTGTGAAGCTTAGCCTATGTGGTAAATAGCTTTTAGTCTTTTCGGCGAAGCCGCATCCTTAACCTCGGTGTAACTCTGTGACAAGCTTTTGACTTTGTCTTTTTCTATCTCCTAGCTACTATTTACTGCTCTTCGCACTATACCAATCGAATTTCTATCTTTTTACCTAAAGCAGATGCAAAACGTTCAAGTGTGGATAGCTTTACATCATCAGAATGGTTTTCAATTCTAGATATCGCACTTTTTTGAGTGTGTAGCATTTCGGCCAATGCTTGTTGGGTAATGCCTGATTCTTTTCTAGCTGTTTTCAGCATGATGCCAAATTTTAAATTTTGGTAACCTTCATCATATCCTTCGGCAAAACCCTTATCATCGGCTTTGCGTTTTGCTACGTACTTTTTTAGATCGCTCATTGTTTTTTCCTCCGTAGATAATCTCTACGTCTTTGTTCTGCAAGTTTGATATCTTTAGCTGGCGTTTTTTGAGTTTTCTTTTGAAAACCATGGTTTAGTACCACTAAGTTATCACCATCGAAAAAGCCTAATAATCTAAAAATATTATTGCCCACTTGCGCTCTTACTTCCCAAATGTCTTGGGTATTCACCAGCTTCTTTAAATAAGTAGTAGGAATAACATCTAGCTCTTAAACCAATTGTAATACCCAAGTTATTTTTTGAGCTTGCTTTGCTGGCAATGAATCTAAGAACTCAACAACGGGTGTTTTACCTTCTTGTGTTGTATAAAAATTAATAGCTTTCATCTCGATGTTAACATCCATGTGAACTTCTGCAAGTTTCTAATAAGGTATATATAGATAAGTGATGATAGATACGTCCAGTATTAAATACGTTGAAATGAATATACTGGGAGTGTCATCAATAAATGGTGTGAGGTGAATGATTATCTTTATGCAACTCTGTGAGTTTTGTGGTGAACAGCTTGATTAATTTTCATAATAACGTGCACAATAAAGTTGGGAAGTGTGTGCATATAAAAGAAACGCGCACATAAACTGCTGATTCATGATTGTCGAAAATATATAATTTATAGATCAGAGCAAAATTTTACTAACACATTGTTAGATCTTTTCTCTGTGCAACTCTGTGACAAGCTTTTAGTCTTTTGCTTTTAAGCTCGAATCTCGTAACTCCTTTTATACAGGAATGACGGGCTTTTAATAGTTATTGAATTATTTGACTTAATAGTCAAAATCAAGCCAAGTGTTGGTAGCTTCTTCTTTGGTAGGGTAATAACGATTTGAATGAATATTTTAAGTCAGAATTAACACCCCAAGCCATAGCTAACGCATCACTGCTATTCACAGATTTTGAGTGGCTATTTAGTTTAAGGGCTGGCAATACAAAATTTCTCACTTGCTGCTTAGACGATAAGGGGGTACATGAATAACGAGATAATTTGTCTAAAACAAAACCTGCTTGGGCAACATTGTCGCCTGAAAAAACATCAGTAGAAGGAACAAAATTTTCATACCAAAAAGCCAAAGCCACAACCTTCAGCCATTCTGAAGCTTTAGGGTGCTCTGGATTGAGTACTAATTGTTCAAACACTTGTTGTAAATTTGGCATTTTCTCGATTATCTTAAAAAACTAACTGTTTTCGCACTCGATTATAACGTGACTAATATTTAACCGCAATTTTTCTGGGTTGATAGAATAGCCAGCCGCTTCAACTGCCAGCTTTTCAAATTCATCAAGGGTAAAATATCCTTTTTTATATAAAGCGACTATATCAGTTACATCATCGGCTTGGCAGCGTTCAAGTTTAGAAATGGCAATATCAATTGCTGAGACTAAATAAACGTGTAAAACAGTTTTGCCAGTTGAAAGCGCTATCACTCGTTCCTTGTAATCAGGGTGTAAGGTGGGTAGACCAACATTAAAGGTATCGTCTAAACTTAGTACTTTGTCACCTTCTAACGGATCAGTGTAGTACACATCATCTACTTCAAGAATTAGTGAGTGGGTATCAAGTTTTTCAGCTGAACGAATTTCAATATCAACGTCATCACTGCCTCTTACATTAGTCAGTAAATGAATAGCGCACCCACCAAAAATAAACGCTGTGACAGCCCCATAGGATTGATTTTCGCTAAAATGAATAACTAGTTTTTCATTAAACTTTTTGAATAATTCAAATATTGCCGAAGCTAATGGGGTATCTGTGTAGAGGCTCAAAGTTATCCTTAATACTGTTGAAATAAGTAATCAGCCAAGAGTGTAATGTCTGGCTAGATAATTACCAAATTGTTAAAGATCTGCAGGGTTAGGTTCGTTGAAAGTAAAATCCATCGTTTAGGGCTGAAAATTATAGCCGAGTGACAAAAATGCAGTAAATTTTACTGCATGGAATACCTTAACTATTCCTCAATAGTTAAGGTATTTGCCTTCTCTAGCATTTTGCTCAAGCTTTGTATGTCTTCTGGTGTCATCTTGCTAAACTTTTCAATATCTAAGCCTTGTGCAGAGCGTAAAATATCTTCAATTTTTCTCTTATTGATTGGGGGGATACCGCCAGATGTACGTTGACTTTTTGAAGAATATTTTTTTAATAAGCAGGTATCTTTTTCAACTTTTGTTGTGGGTTTTGTACAGTTTAATTGGTTTGGTTGTTTATATTTAGCCAAAAGACTTTCGATGGTTGCATTGTCTTGTGCCAATAGGCATGAGGAAAATATCGTTATACCAATAGACAATGCAACTTTAGCTATATTTATCATTTCAAGTACTCCGAATTCAGTTCTGCGAATAGAGTTTCAAAACAATTTTCAATATCTGTTTGCTTACAGTCTTTATAAGCATTGTGGTTTGTGTTCAACAGAGCTAGCATTTCCTCTACTTCCGCTGGAATAACGCTAGTTTCAGTCGTATGTATATACCCAGGTATACCCGAACCTTGATACGTGTTAGGCAGAACCCCTCCAATTGTCGCCATAATGGCACCGACCACAAACACTAACACGCCAGTAGAACTGGTTCTGATATCAATACTCATACCACCTGCTTCGCCAACTATATTATGGGAGTGTAAATCTGTTGGCCCCGTTCGAGGTTCTTTAAAACCAAGAACAAATACAGCCAGGCCTACACTTATCACAGCAAAACCAATGCAGATAACTGCGACTTTCATACGTTGTTTGTTTTCGACTGTTTTGATGTTGCCGTGTTCGACCAACATCAAAGACAAAAGCTGATAGTCATTCCCATTCCCTATGTCCTGCAAGGATTTAAATTCAGTTATGACATCGGCGGTGGTTGTCTTTTCATTTAACGAGTCGCTCGTCGACCCAATTTGTAGATAAGCCATAACTAATATGAGTGTGGGAGCAATTACACCGAGAAAAAAAGTTGTCGCGTATTTCATTCCTTGCATAGGTTAGCCTTTTATCTTTATTAAAATGATTTGCCGTCAGCATTGAGTTCCTACCAGACGTATTTTAATACTATGACAACGTAACTATGTTCGCCATCTATATGATGAATTTAGTGAAGCAACTGGAACTGTGTGGGAGGGCAGGATTGTTGAAACTTGATATAATTATTAATCGTTAAATCTGAGTGCATTGATTTTACTGGCTAGCTGTTAGGGGAGGATATTGATTTTTAATTAAATAATAAAGCCTGTTGTTATATCTTTTCTCGGTGTTCTCAGTGACAGGCTTTTGACTTTTTCTAGTTGAGTTTATTGATACCTTTTTCTTTTCCTCAGGAGTCACAGGGACAGTGCTAGCGTTTCCATGATACTTACGGTGACCATTTTCAGAACTAGTACTGTCATTCTTTAAGGGAAGGCCTGAGCGCGATTTAGCTTCGCATTTCATACTAAGACAAAAATGTGTATAGGGGATGGTCAATGACCTAACCGCATACAAATCATTGAATGGTGTAAACGTGAGATATGTAAAGAGAAAAGAACAAAAATGAAATAGCCAATAGAATAAATCCTGATATTGAAGAGGTTAGTTTTAGTTTGTTAAAACTGACTTCTATTTCACTTTCCAAATTGCCATTTTTGGAAGTCCCAAAAACTCCAAACCCAATTTGAATCGTTGCCAAAATTAACGCTACAAAAATCATGGAAAAGACAATAAATTTGACCTCAGCACTTCTATCTTTTTGCTCGAGTCTTATTTTCAGATAATACGATTGAATATCTGTAGTGGTTTTCATTCGTTTGATTTGGTTTTTAATATAGGAATCACATAAATAGTAAATAGGATTGTCTAACTTGATTTTTTCCTTCCCAGAATTAGAGACACATATTTCAAAAAGTGATTTTGCATTATGTTCAGCTTCTTTGCTAAGTACTTCTTCACTAGTAGGAAGTACTGCATCTGCTTGTGGCAGGAGTTGGGGTATAACACCTGCGATATGACCAGAGTCAGTATTGTCCGCAAGCGATATGTCAGCTTGGGAAACTGAACCTAGAAATATTTGTTCAGCAATTATTGGGGACGAATCTGCCTGTTGTGCAAATATATCATTAGAAAAAATAAATACTATTATTGACACTAACAATTTGCGTTCGGTAGGTATGAAAAAATTTCGAATGTAATGAGTTATTTTGAGTAGAGTTTTAATTTTAAAATCCTTTTATAAAAATATGGATGAACCATTTCTAAAGTTAGACCAAACTTTTCCGTAAAGCAAAAAGCTTGCAGTACTTGGGTATAGGTAGTAACTCGGACAAAATAAAATTAGAAATTACTTTGTCAAATTAGCTTTTTCATTGTGCTCATAAAATACAGATTCATTTCATCTTCTTTTGCTAATCCTTACTTCTGAAATATCGTGAATATCGGAGTTAGAACAAGATTATTTTACGTTAATCACCTGTCTCTGCGGAAAATGGTGAACAAAAGAACAAAATGGTCATCGCCATATTAAATAAATACAATTTAAGATGGACTGAGTATTGAATTGAGTTAGTCGAAATTCGGCGGATTTTGGGTCGTTAAATGTAAATTCATAGATAAGGGCAGGACTTAAACCAGCCCAATTTTAGGTGTTTTCTCTGTGCCCTCTGTGAAGCTTAGTCTCTGTGGTTCAATGCTTTTAGTCTTTTGCTTTTAAGCTCGTAGTTCTAAAATCGTAACTAGCCACTGCTTACAATGGATTCCTGCTAACAACATGCAGGAATGACAGGCTTTGAGGTTGGGTGATGATCTTGTGCCAGTTCAATCTTTAAACTATTTCCTACCTCCTATTTACTAGGATCTGCAGTTGGCTTTGCTCTGTGTAGCAAAGCCTCTGTGGTGAATAGCTTTTAATCTTTTGCTTCATACTGCACCATGCTGTTTAGTCTGTAACATTCTGCTTTATTCTGCTCTACATCACTTTATTTCAGGCATAAAAAAAGGCTGATAAATCAGCCTTTTTTTATTCAGTTGGTGGAGCTGGCGGGACTCGAACCCGCGTCCAAAAAACGTCAACCGTCGGTACTACATGTTTATTTTGTCTTTTATTTAACTACGTGGAACTCCGACAAACAGGATTTCGTTGCAGCTGGCCTAATACTATTTCGCGGTTCACCCTTAGACAAGGTTCCCTCGCTATCCTGCTGGGATGACCTTCCGAACCTCTACTAGCAGAAAGAGTATGAGTGGAAGGGCACTGCCGGTTATTAAGCGGCTAGTGCGTAGTTTTCGTCGTTTGCGACTATTTAAATGCGGCTTTTTACGAGGCAAACCGCTCCTCGACATGCACCTAAAGCGTCTAGAGTCTTGTCGAATCCAAAATCAGCCCCAAGGCGTTGGTTGCAAACCACCAACGCAGGCATTCTAACACAGGCCCACCAATAAGGAATAATGATTAACACTAAATATTGTTACAAAAGGTCACTAAATAACGAATTTTTAGTTTGATTGTTGCTTATTTGAGCAAAAAATTTAGCCAGTGGGGCTTTTCAGTGCTGGCAATAATATTTTTAACGTCATTAACAGATATGTTAATGACTGTGTGATAAATCGTAATGTTGGGCGAGGCCTTTGCCTTACTGGGATATCAATATTTTTACCTAAATAACAATTCGTTAACTATTGACTCAAAGTCATACGAAAGTAGTATATCTGCTCCTCGAATTTGTAAAATCCTTATCTTAGGTCGTGTATATATGAAAAGCTTGTCGCGGTTTGTTGCCGTATTATTTGTTGTTAACCTAGGTTTAGCTCTGGTGGGTTGTGGTACTGAAACCAAAGAATCTCAGCCGGTAAAAATGAATGCTACAGAAAAGGTACTTATTTTTAGTAAAACTATGGGCTACCGACATAAGTCTATCGAGCCTGGCACGGAGCTTTTAAAACAAGCGTTAGTTAAAAAAGGTATCGAAGTGACGGTATCTGAAGATGCGGCAATTTTTAACGATACTAATTTGTCAGAATTTTCAGCCTTAGTGTTTTTAAATACCACTGGTGATATTTTGAATCAACCACAACAAGTAGCAATGGAGCGTTATATTCAAGCGGGCGGTGGATTTGTTGGCATTCATGCCGCTACTGATACTGAGTGGCGTGGTGATTGGATTTGGTATCGCCGATTAGTGGGGGCTGTGTTTGCTAGTCATCCTAATACTCCGTCGAATGTGCAAACGGCTCGTATTCAAGTGATTAATAAATCTCATGCTTCGACCACTGATTTCCCAGATAATTTTTTGATGGCCGACGAATGGTACGACTTTGAAAGTTTGTCAGATCGTCGCATTGATTTAATGAAGGTAGACGAAACCTCATACAATGGTGGGGGTCATAATGGTTATCATCCTATTGCTTGGTATCACGACTTTGATGGTGGCCGTTCGTTTTATACCGGCATTGGCCACAATGCTGAAAACTTCAAAAAGCCTTTATATATGAAGCACCTTCTAGGCGGTATTGAATATGCTATTGGCAATAACGTCAGAGACTATACAAAATCAAGGCCTGAACCGAATCGTTTTGTTAAAGAAACACTGTTAGATAATTTAAAAGAGCCAGTCAGTTTAGATATTACTCAAGACGGTAATGGGGTGATATTTATTGAACGTAAAGGTCAAGTGCATTGGTTTGATACGCAAACCAATAACGTTGAGCAGATTGGTAAAGTGGATGTGTTTTCTGCAGTAGGATTTGGTGAGTTTGGTTTATTAACTGTGGCGCTTGATCCTAACTTTGCTACTAATCAGTTTGTTTATATGATGTATAACGTACCTTCAAATGTTGCAGGGGCGGGGCCATTACAAAGAGTTTCACGCTTTACAATAGTAGATGGCAAGCTGGATAATAGTTCAGTGGTGAATATGTTAGAAACCAGCAACGAAGATACATGTTGTCACACTGGTGGCAATATGGAGTTTGACGGCGAAGGCAATTTATATATTGCTTTAGGCGATAATACCAATCCATTTGAAGCCTTTGGTGTCGGTCCTGCTGATTTTAGAGATGGCCGAGATGCTCACGATGCGTATCGTTCGTCAGGCAATACTCAAGATTTTCGCGGTAAAATATTACGTATTAAACCGCAAGCCGATGGTAGTTATACCATTCCTCAAGGTAATTTATTTGCTGATGCTGCAAAAGGTAAACCTGAAATATATGTTATGGGTACCCGTAACCCATATACCTTAGCCTTTGATGATCAAGAAAAAACCTTGTACTACGGCGATGTGGGGCCAGACAGTAAAGCAGACAATGACGAACATGGCTCAAAAGGATATGACGAAGTTAACCGTGTACGTAAAGCGGGTAACTTTGGTTGGCCGTTATTTATTGCTAACAATAAGTCTTATCGCCAATTTAACTACGACACTAAAAAGCCTGGTAAATGGAATAACCCGTTAAGTCCACGTAATACGTCGCCGCGTAATACTGGCTTAGAAAGGTTACCGCCTGCGCAACCCGCTTATATTTGGTATCCCTATAGTCAATCTGCCAAGTTTCCTGAATTAGGAGCAGGCTCTCGTAATGCGTTAGTGGCGGGTGTGTACCGAACTAAGAAAGGTGAGGGGGCTTTACCGAGTTACTACGATGGCGGTTTGTTTATTTCTGATTTTATGCGTCGTTGGGTGAAAGTGGTATTTAGTGATAAAAACGGTGATATATACAAAATCGAAGAGTTTGCCCCTGAAGCTGAATTAATCGCACCAATTGATTTAAAATTTAGCGCTAAAGGTCAATTATATGTATTGGAATACGGCGCTAAATGGCATGCGAATAATCCTGATGCAAGATTGTCTCGACTGGTTTATACAGGTGCCGGTAACAGAGCGCCGACGGCAAAAATACAAACTGCTGTAACCCAAGGTGTTGCACCTTTAACTGTTGACTTGTCGGCTGTTAATTCAACTGATCCCGACCTAGATCCCCTGACTTTTAGTTGGCAATTAACTCAGTTAACGGCACAACAAAGTGTTGCTACAGCTGATTTTACTGGCGCAGAAAAAAAACAGGGGCTAGAGACTGTATTTAATATCCAAGATAATGGCCGATATGCAGTCGCACTAACGGCAATCGACAAGGCTGGAGCTACTCATACTGCTATGCAGTTAATCGAAGTAGGCAACGCACCACCTAGTATTGATATTAGTGTTAAAGGGAATCAAGACTTTATCTGGCCAAATATTTCAACTCATGAATATCAAGTGAATATTAGTGATTTAGAAGATGGCGTGATTAGCCAAGACTCTGCTGAGTTTGCCCAAGTGGATATTGCTTTGGTGAAAAATGACGGAGCAGCGGTTGAAAAAGCGGTCGGGCATTTGGCCAATGATCCTTTTGGACCAGGTCGTGCAGCCACCAAAAAACATTTGTGTATTGGTTGTCACCAAGAGCAAGCTGTTTCTGTTGGGCCTTCTTTTCAAAAAATTGCCGACAAATACGCCAGTTTAGATAATGCCATGGAGTATTTGAAAAATAGCATAGCATCAGGTAGTACAGGTAAGTGGGGGCAACATCAAATGCCAGCACACGACTTTTTGTCAGACCAGATACGCACAACCTTAAGTCAGTATATTTTACTGAATAAGTCTAAAGTGCCGAGCTTGCCACTTACGGGCAAGTTACCTGTTGTTAGTAAAGATGGTCATTATGCATTACGTGTCAGTTATACCGACCAAGTTGCCAATGGTATGTCTGCGATAAAACGCCAAAATGAATTTGCGTTACGCTCTGCTACTTTATTAGCCAGAGAGTTATTTGAATCTGCGGGTAAAACTAAAGGCATTGTCTTTGCTGGTGGCGGAGTGGAATCGGTGATCTTCTCTGGTGAAAATACCACTTTATCTCTTGGGACTTTTGATTTAACTCAAGTGAAAGGGTTACAAATCAAACAAAAGTATTTGGACTGGTTACCTGATGACGCTCAGTTTTCACTAAGAATGGGTAGTAAACGAGGCAAAGTGATTGCCTCAGGTAAATTTACTTATGGCAAGAACTTAAAACCCTACGCAGATGTTGATCTTACTTTGGCGTTTGCACCTATCAATGAAAAAACACCTTTATTTTTGACTGTGACTTTACCTGAAGTTAAAGCTGATACCGCCACAGCCAATATATTTTCGGTTAGTTTTATTCATCAATAACAGCAACTAAAATACGACGCCAGCATTTAAGCTGGCGTCTATATCTAAGTAAAAAATCGATTTATCGTCACTTCCTTCCGTTCTCAGTCATTTCCTCGATAACCGCCTTAATAGTCATTTGTTAAATAAAAGTAATGCAGAAGTTAAATTTCATAACTTTATGTTTTTTGTTTAATCCGTTGATTTATATAGTTAATGTCTTAAATAGCTGATTTTGATCTTTTTGACTAAAGCCCTCGGCTAGTTAATAATCACACTTAATGATTTTAACTTTACACATAATTTAAATTGAAAAACAAAACTATATGTAAAGTGCTCTGAACCTGTGTTTTTGCTACATAAAAGAGGTGTCTTTGAAAAATTTATTTGTCTTAATAGTGCTACTGTTTACCAATGGATTCACTTATGGCCAGGATCAGTCAAACACTATTATGCAGAAATTGCAGTTAAGTAGTGATGGCAAAACCCCGACAGTGAAGAATTTTCCAGCTAATTTTCCGCAAGTTTTAACACAAAGAGGGCAACCTCTGGTGTATAGCAAAAACAATTCGAACAACTTTGAATATATAGGCATGCCAGTTGGCGGTATTGGCGCCGGGCAATTGTATTTGGGAGGCGATGGCAAACTTTGGTTTTGGGATATCTTCAATTTAAATTACAACATTTTAAAAAATTTAAAAGGGGAAGAAGCCTACGAATTTCCCTATGAACGCAGTAAGGGAAACGACAAAGGGGCACGAGATATTGAGCATGGATTCGTGTTAACCACACAATCACAAGGTAAAACCGTTAGTAAAATATTAGATCGCCATGGCATAGATAAAATTCAGTTTAAAGGCCAATACCCCATTGGTAACGTCACTTATCAGGATGATGACTTACCTGTAGAGGTTAATCTTGAGGCCTTTTCTCCATTTATGCCGTTAAACGTGGATGACTCTGCTTATCCAGCTACCATTTTAAATTTTTCAGTTAAGAATACTTCTAACGCTGCCGTATCATTTGATTTAACTGGATGGATAGAAAACGCAGTATTTACCGAATCGAAAACATACCGCAAGATTACAGATGGCAAACTGCTTAATAGCTTGTCTACTTTAGACAATGGCGGACTCAGATTAGACAGTACTGTGGTTTTTAATCCTGATAAAAGTGAACGAGCAGATATTGTTTATGATGATTTTGAAAATGGTCTAGGTAAATGGCAGGCCACAGGGCGTGCATTTGTTGAAGAAGCTTCACCTTATAACAATGCTTTTAACAATCAACCCTCACAAAAGGCGGGTAATAGAATTGCTGATTCTCGTTTGGTTAAAGACCAATCAAATTCAACCTTTGATAACCGTCTGCTAGGTACCTTAACCTCAAAACCTTTCACTATAAATAGAGATTATTTAACCGCGTTAATTGGCGGTGGTGATTATAAAACAAATGGCGTCAGTGAAACGGGCCTAAGAGTATTAGTGGATGGAAAACCCATCGCTTCAATACACGGCGAAAGAAGTGAATTTGTCACCCGTAAACAAATAGACTTAACCGAGTATCAGGGACAACAAGCACAAATAGAAATATTCGATCTGTCTAAAGATGGTTGGGCGGGTTATGTGATTGTTGACCAAGTTGTGCTGACCGATATTGGCTTGCAACCGCAGTTGATGCAAGATTACGGTTCTATGTCACTGAGTTTACTGAACCGCGGGGCGACAGGCTCTGCTGATTTGAATTTACCTGTAACAGGTATTCCGAATAACTCCAAGACTCATTCCAGCGCTAAAATATCGGCCACGGCCCAGTTAATTGGTGGATTAAGTACTAAATACACATTACAGCCGGGTGATGAGAAAACCGTTAAATTTTTATTAACTTGGCATTTCCCCAATACCAAAGTGGCGTTTTCACAAACTAAAAAGCGCCACTATGCAGAGCGTTTTGCTAATGCCACTTCTGTGTCAGAACATCTCATTCGTCACTTGCCGAGTTTAGAAAATCAAACCAAATTGTGGAAAAACACTTGGTACGATTCAACTTTACCTTATTGGTTTTTAGACCGTACATTTTTGAATATTTCAATATTGGCTTCTGGCACGTCTCATATATTAGAAGGCAAGCAGTTTTATGGTTATGAAGGTGGCTATCAAGGCACCGGCACTTGCACCCATGTTTGGGGATACGCCCAAGGGTTAGGGCGATTATTTCCTGAACTTGAAATAAACCTCAGAGAAAAAACCGATCTTGTGCCACAAAGTGAAAGTGGCGCCATGATGGAAAACGGAGTGATTAAATTTCGTTGGATGGAAAACGATGGTGCGGTTGATGGCCAAGCTGGGATTATTCTAAGAAGTTATCTTGCTCACCAAATGTCGGTAGACAACACGTTTTTGCAACAGAATTATCAAGCATTAAAAAAGGCCATGGCAGGTTTAACTGAGGTGAATGATGCTGATCATGATGGGATTTTAACCGGCGCACAACATAATACTTTAGATGCTGATTGGTACGGAAAAGTGGCTTGGCTGAGCATGCAATATAATGCCGCTTTGCTGGCTATGGCTGAAATGGCAGATGAAATGGGTGACCGTAAATATGCTGAATTTAATCGTAATATTGCCCGTAAAGGCAAAGAGTTTATTGAAAATGATCTGTTTAATGGTGAGTACTTTTTCCATATTGGCGATCCTGAACATGAAAATTCCCCAGGTATTTATACGGGTAACGAATATAGTCAAATGTTGGGACAAAGTTGGGCTTATCATGTTGGCTTAGGCAGTATTATTGATAAAGATAAAATAACCACAGCCCTAGATTCTATTTGGAAATATAACTTCACAACTGACGTTGGACCTTACAGACAACAAAAGCCAGCGGGTCGCTGGTACGCTATGCCAGGCGAGGGCGCTTTTATTGCTGCGACTTGGCCAAGAGGTGGCTCTGAAGTGTTAGATAAAGGTGAAGCTCGTTTTGCCGCTTATAATAATGAATCGCAAAATGGTTATGAGTACGCTTTGTCGTCGTTAATGATGTGGCATGGCATGCCTCATCGTTCTTTGGCTCACATCTGGTATATGCATAATCAAAGATATCATGGTAGTAAACGTAACGCTTGGGCAGAAGTAGAGTGGGGTATTCATTACGCTCGCTCTATGGCTAGTTTTGGCCATTTCACCGCTATTAGTGGTTTTGAGTATCACGGACCTAAAGGTTATTTAGCTTTTTCACCAAAAATTACCCCAGAAAAATTTAAAGCACCGGCTGTGACAGCAGATGCTTGGTTAACCTTCGAGCAGACACGTAACAAGTCGCAACAAACTGAATCTATTTCAATTAAACATGGCTCTCTGGTTTTAAATAAATTGGCTTTTAGCTTAGAAGATCAAGCGTCAGCCAAAACGGTTGTAGTGAGTGTAAACGGTAATCCCGTGACCACAAGCTACTTCCAAAACGAAGACAAGCTTGTTATTGATTTGCCTAAAATGCTGACGCTGAAAGAGTCTGATTCTGTTTTGGTATCGATTAAACACAATTAAATAGTCGTTTATTGAATGAAATATAGGGAACATAAATATGAAATGTAAAACTTTATTAGTCCTTTGCTTGTCATTATTTTTAGTGGCTTGTATTCACTCCAGTCAAAATAATAAGAGGGTAGAGGCATCAGCTAAGGTGTTGATCCCTAAACAAGCGAATAATTTTGTTTGGATCTATCAACCTAAAGGTGACAGATTTTTTGGCCCCGATACGCAACGTTTAAAACAAGGACAGTGGTATCAAGATTGGGTGCCGAATGACCATACTTTTATTAAAGGTGATGCAGGCCTTTGGCACATATTTGGTATTACTCATCCCTATGTTCCACCTAGTCCTAAAAGTGGTGTACACGAGGGGGAAATGGCATCGTTTCATGCGGTTTCAACTGTTACTAGTTTTAAACAATCGATACTAAACGACCATTATGTCGACCAAGCTAAAGTCTTGCCTCCCCATGAAAGGCCAGGCGAGCCATTATCTAATCATGCCCCGACTATTGTTAAGAAAAATGGCTTATTTCATATGATTTATGGGCCCAGCCCAATTCGTTTGGCTGTGTCTAAAGACCTTTATAAATGGCAAGTAAAAGGTAATTTGTTTTCTGAAAAAGATGGTGCACGTGATCCCAGTTTATTATTCCACGATGGTCAGTACTATCTTGTGTATTGCACCCAAAAAAGTGTCGCATTAAGAACTTCAACTGATTTAGTGAATTGGAGTGAGCCTAAGATTATTTTTACTGCTAACACTTATGATCCAGAATCGCCAAGCTTGATTTTTCACAATAATACTTTCTATTTATTTGTCTGTTCATGGAACGGAATTTGGGATGGCAAAGAAATTCAAGGCGCTTATCAACAAACCACTTATGTACTTAATTCCAATGATCCTGTGGATTTTGGTTTAGGCGATGAAAAACAAATTACAACCTTACAGGGCCATGCACCGGAAATATTTCAAGATGAAAACGGCGATTGGTATATCTCCAGTGCTGAATGGCCAAACCGAGGTGTCAGTGTCGATAGTTTAGTTTGGCAGTGATTTTTCTAGCCGCGCTTTATGTATGTAGTGCTTTATAGAAAAATTAACAGGGTAAAGACATAACAATAAATGGCGATGAAATAATGGTGAATTATCTTAAAAGTGTAGTGTGTGTATCTGTTTTATTGGTTAGTTGTAGTGAGCCTGCAATGATAAAAACTGCAGAAAGTTCGCCGCAGAAAGGGACTTTTGCTTATGATCTTGATTATCTAAAAAGATACCAACAAGTTATCACCCTAGAAGAGAATAATGGCAAAAGCCAAATTATTATTTTGCCTGAACTACAAGGTCGAGTGATGACCAGTACCGCATCAGGCTTGGCTGGTAATAGTTATGGTTGGATGCATTATGATTTACTGGCGGCAGGGAAATTTGCACAACACATTAACCCCTTTGGTGGTGAAGACCGATTTTGGATAGGCCCAGAAGGCGGACAATATTCAATTTTCTTTAAAAAAGGCAGCGAATTTGTTTTTGATGATTGGTTTACCCCTGCAGCCCTCGATACTGAACCTTTTGATGTTATCTCACAATCTAGTCGCGACGTATCTTTTGAAAAAAACATGCAACTGATTAATTATCAGGGGTTTGAATTCGATATTAAAGTGAAACGTAAAGTTACTATTTTTGATAAAAAATCGATTGAGAAAGATCTCGGTATTATTCTGAATAACAAGGTGGATTACGTTGCATATCAATCTGATAATGAAATAGTAAATACGGGTATCCAGACATGGAAAAAAGAGACGGGACTGTTATCTATCTGGATATTGGGTATGTATATTCCCTCTGATAATACCACTGTAATCATTCCGTACAAAAATGAATTAAGCCTTAATACCTCTTACTTTGGCGAAGTGCCGGAGGGGCGCTTAACCACCACAGATAAACATGTCATGTTTAAAGGTAATGGTACTGCACGTTTTAAATTGGGCTTGCCACCAAAAAATGTTGAACCCTACATTGGTAGTTATGATGCAGATAAAAACATGTTAACCATTGTTGGTTATACGTTTGATGGTCGTCCTGATTATGTTAATTCTGAATGGAGAGAACACCAAAATGGTGGTTATCAAGGGGATGTGATCAATTCTTACAATGATGGCCCGCTAGATAATGGCGAACAGTTGGGACCATTTTATGAATTGGAGTCGTCATCTCATGCCGAAGAATTACAGCCTAATGCTTCTATTCAACATCTACATAAGACTTATCATTTTGCAGGTGACTTTACTGCTTTAAATAAGATTGCTAAGAAGGTTTTGCAAAAAGATTTAACTGAATTGAAATAAAAAACCTTAACTTAGGTTAAATATGCCCCCTTTAACGATACGTTATTGGGGGAGCATTTTATTTAGGCCGAATGTTTCATCATGCGCTCTTTATCGCGAGCCCAATCTCTATCTTTAACCGCATCACGCTTGTCGTGTTCGTGTTTACCTTTACCCAGATAGATTTCAACTTTTACCCAGTTTTTCTTCCAATACATAGCGGTTGCTATAATTGAAAAACCTTGGCGTTCAACCGAACCGATTAATTTATCTAGTTCACGCTGTTTAAGTAATAGTTTACGTTTACGGGTTGAGTCACATACAACATGACTAGAAGCTTGATTGAGTGGCTGTATAGTAGAACCAATTAAATAAGCTTCACCTTTTTCGATAGTGACGTAACTTTCGGAAATATTGACTTTACCAGAACGAATACTCTTTACTTCCCAACCTTGTAAAGCCATACCTGCTTCTAACTTATCTTCTAAGTTATATTGATGACGGGCTTTTTTGTTGAGAGCAATAGTGCTGTCGGTATTTGATTTTGACTTCTTTTTATTCATGGGCGGTATTATAGAGATTGTGCTTATTGGTACAACAAAAAACATAAGCAATTTTGTAAATATCCTAGATCTGCGAACATCAGGCTGTGCCGAATTTTGATTAATTATGGTAATCTACCCAGAATAACGTTTATAAGTGCTGGAGAGTGGATGTCGAATGTATCACGAAGTGCGTTAGTCGCTTATAGTGCCGATTCCATGTTTGATTTAATTAACGATGTTGCAAGTTACCCTGAATTTATTCCGGGTTGCGCTGAAACCAAAGTCTTAGAGCAAAATGATGAGCAGATGCGTGCATCTATTTTGATTTCTAAAGCAGGAATTAAACAGTGGTTTACTACCTGTAATACTTTACAGCGGGGCGAATCGATTCAAATGGATTTAGTGGACGGGCCTTTTTCTGAGCTAACTGGAGGTTGGACAATTAAAGCCCTGAGTGACTCAGCATGTAAAATTGAACTGAATCTTGATTTTGCTTTTTCAAGTAGATTAATCGAAATGGCTTTTGGTCGAGTGTTTAATTCTATTGCCGGCAATATGGTTGTCGCTTTCACCGAACGAGCAAAACAAGTTTACGGTTAGCCTTATGGCAAATTAATAACGTAAAAGCTTGAAGTTAGTTAATTTATAAAGAAAAAAGTAAAAAATACACATGACAGCAGAACTCATCACTATCGAAGTCGTTTATGGCCTTCCTACCAAACAAGTATTACTCGAATGTAAAGTTGCACAAGGCTCAAGCGTAGAACAAGCTATTGAAACGTCAGGGATCCTTTCTCATTTCCCTGATATAGATATACAAACCAGTAAAGTGGGGATTTGGAACAGGGCCTGTAAATTAACTGATTTACCCAAAGAGGGGGATCGTATAGAAATTTATCGTCCACTGATTGCCGACCCCAAAGAAGCTAGAAGGCGTAGAGCCGAAAAAGCTATCGATGAAGGCCGAGCAAATAAAGTCACGGGCGGTAGGGCTAAAGCACTAAAAAAATAACAGCTATAATTTACGAATCGACAAAATTACTTGGCCAACCTCAATGCCGTATTTAATAATTTGTGATTTATTTAATAATACATCTTGGTCAATTAAGTACATCCAGTCATCTAGGGTGACTATCATAGGTTCGCCGTCTACCTTGATTTCTAGGTCGTATCGCCAATAAAATGCCGCGCCAGCTGCTTGACCTGTGGCAATGCCAATAACATCTCCAGCCGTGCCTTGATATTGGTTATCTCCTAGGTGAGTTAATTGCCAAATGCGAGTATCCGTTTCTCCGTCATCATAGATAAACCTTTCATCTAAGATGCCTTTTTCATCTTGCCAACTGCCGGTAATATCAGCAGTAAAACGACGAGTGAGTTTGCCATTCATATCTAACACCATGCCGTGAGCGATTAATTTACCATTAAAAAACTGCTGTAAATTGAGCTCTGGGTTAGTGCTTTGGTAGTCATCAATGTACGGGCTTGAACAAGCTACTAATATCAAAGCAAAAATTGTGAGGGTGAATGTTTTCATGATTGAGCCTTAGCATAATGTTGGTGATTTAATGGGTATTAGAATATGTCACCTGAGCTTGGAATTATCCGAGCCACTCGATAACGCTCTTTTTGCGCCTAGCTGCGTTGGATTTTCTAATAATAGCCTGTCTTGCTATTCACAAAAAAATTTGTCATCGAGTTAGCCTTAATCCAAATATAACTTAGAACATATTTTTAAGTGTTTGAATTGTTGTTAAAATTCAATTTAAACGACACTTCTTAAGCCGAGTTAAGGTTATGAAGTCTGGATATTTCTAAAGATGATTTTTGCCCGTAACATGATTAATAAAGGCAATACTATTGCCCACGACAGAGCAAAAAACACGATTTGCCATAACCAAGGGAAACTTGATTGTAATGCGCCAAAACTAATGGCCGCCATATAGCTCGAACAACCTGCAATTGCGCCAATTAAACTTTGCCAATGGACAGCTAATTTTGATAACCACAATAAACTATGGTTCAGCGATAGAATAAACATACACCAGAGTATAACTAGCCAAAGGGGGATCCAGTCATTGCTAGTACTGATAATGGAAAAATGTAGCAAGACAGAATCGAGCAACCAACCAATAGGTGCCAGCATCAGTAGCTTGGCATCTACTAGCTTTCTATCTAATAGTAAAAAATGTAAAACTAGCAGCAAACTAATTAATACAACTGCAAACTCTGTGAGTAATGCAGCTGAAAACCAAGCTAATTGAAATAATACTGCATTAATAAGCCAAGACTTTTGCATCATTCCGTCCAACAAATTTTAATTTTCTGGCAGTGATGTGGTGTGTGCTAATGGCTCTTTCTAAAAAGGCCCCTTCGCAATAACATAAATAATAATTCCACAAACGTTTGAATTGGGCATCAAATCCCGATTCGGCTAAAACAGCCCAATTTTGGTTAAAGTTTTGATACCACTGATTTAAGGTGCGAGCGTAATGTAAACCTATATCTTCTACGTGATCGATCACCATGTCACTTTGTTCGGCAAACTGTTTACTGATAACTTGTATTGAAGGTAAACAGCCACCGGGGAAAATATATCGTTGGATAAAATCGACATTTTTTCGATAATGATCGTAACGGTTATCTGCTATGGTGATGGCTTGTAGCAACATCTTACCTGAATCATTAAGCAGAGAATCACACTTTTTGAAGAAGGTAGGTAAATAATCATGCCCCACTGCTTCGATCATTTCTATGGACACTAGCTTGTCATAAGTGCCTGTTAACTCTCGGTAGTCTTTTTTCAGTAAAGTGATTTGTTTGCTTAAGTTTTGTTTCTTTACTTGTTGTTGAGCGTAGTCAAATTGTGCGTCTGAAATAGTGGTGGTTGTCACCTTACAGCCGTAATTTGTTGCCGCATAAATAGCTAAACTTCCCCAGCCTGTGCCGATTTCAACTAAATGGTCACTGGATTTTAATTCTAATTTGTCGCATATGGTTTTTAATTTGTTGTTTTGTGCAGCCTCCAAAGTTTGACTTTGTTGATTATAAATAGCGGCCGAATACATCATAGTAGGATCTAAAAACTCTTTATAGAGATGATTGCCTAAGTCATAATGGCTCAATATGTTTTTCTTTGAACCTGTTTGAGAATTTTTATTGGCAAGGTGTAACACTTTGTTTTTGATTTTTGTTGGCCATGATATGGAAGCTTCTACCTTGTCTAATTGCTGCTGATGCCTAGCAAATATCTGGATTAGTTTGGTGAGATTAGGACTGGTCCATTTATGTTCGATATAGGCTTCGGCTGCGCCGATAGAGCCACCTTTAACAAAGTCGTTGTATAGGCTGGAGTCTAACACTACAATTTTTGCTGTTAGTGATGCTTTGGTATTACCTAATTGATAAATGCTGTTAGCTTCTTGTATTTCTACGTAAGCGTCTTGCATAGAATTTAGAGTGCTGAATACCAACTTTCGACATTTGCTGGTCCACCAATCTAAATGAATCGCGGGTGTTAAACTTTGTGTATTTTCCATTATTTACCTCAGCGTTCTGGGTGTGCTACAAAAGGCACTTTTTTAATAAATAGCTTTAATGCTTGCCAATAAATCGTTAACACAATTTTTAAGGTCATCATTGGTGTACTGCTAATCGTAGCCAACAAATTAGTGGCTGTGATTGACTGTTTTTTCATGGTTAATGTGGCATCGAATACTTTGTTTTTTTGGTGGTTTTCAATATGCACCAACATACTTTTTGCTGGTGCTTTAACCCGCCAGTGGTAATCCATATCCATTTCCATAAATGGGGATACATGGAATACTTTTGCTGTTGGTTGTGGTGTGTCTATATTGACTAAATAATAATGACGTTCTTTCCAAGGTGTATTACTCACCTCTGCTAACATATAACTACAGTGGTCTTGCTGGTTGTAACAAAAGTAGAAATTAATAGGACTAAAATAAAGTCCAAAACATCTAGCTTGCACCACCATTAACACTCTATGCCCATCCCAACTTCCACCTAGCTCATGTACTTTATTGTTAATACGTTGGCGCAGTTCGCCTGGTTCACTTTTTAGGTAATCTTTTTGCTGAAAACGTATGGGGTGATACCATTTTTCTCCAAATAAACACGATTGTTTATTTAGTTCAGGTAATTCATCTAAATCAATGGCCAGCATGTATAAAGAGTAGCTGAAACTATGCTGAGCATGTTTAAATCGTCTATGGCGAACTTGGCCTTCATAAATGCCACTGTTTAAGGTCATAGTTCAACGCCAAAGCGTTGACCAATATCGGTAGCACTTCTTACCCCGTCTTCGTGAAAACCGTTGTACCAATAAGCGCCCACAAAATGTGTACGATTGATGCCACAAATAGTATTTCTTTGTTGTTGTGCTGTCATACAGGCTTGGTTGAATACTGGATGAGCATAACTAAATTTTTGGATAATAAGCTGTGGATCAATTTGTTCTGATTGATTTAATGTTACGCAAAATGTGTGTTCTGACTGCAGACCTTGCAAAATATTCATATTGTAGGTGACGCTTGCCTGGCGGTCATAATCGCCATTCAGTTGGTAATTCCAACTGGCCCATGCGGCTTGACGTTTTGGCAATAAAGCAATATCTCTATGTAGCACCACTTCATTTTTTTTGTAGTGAATATTACTTAGTACATGTTTTTCTTGTTCAGTCGCATCAGCTAATAGAGCCAGAGCTTGATCTGAGTGACAAGCAAACACCACTTCATCAAAATCAGTGGTGGCTCCATTTGCATAATGCACTGTGACTTTATCCGCTTGACGAGTCACTTTATCTATATCGGCATTTAACATAATGTTTTGTTTAAAGTTTTTAATCAGTGGCGTGATGTACTCTCTGGAGCCTCCTGGTACTACATACCACTGAGGACGGTCACTGACATTTAATAATCCATGGTGATGGAAAAAGCGAATAAAAAAGTTTAATTCGAATTGGCGCATCTCATTTAAACTAGTAGACCAAATGGCTGCACCCATAGGTAGAATATAATTTTGGCAGAAATAATCACTAAATCCTTCGTTATCTAAAAACTCACCTAAGGTGAGATCTTGAGGAATGTTTTGTTCTGCATATAGTTTTTTGCAGTGTTTATTAAAGCGTAAAATATTAGCAATTAATCGCCAAAATTTGAGGTTTAGCAAATTACGTTTTTGCGCAAAAAGGGTGGTTAAACTATGACCGTTATATTCTAAACCTGTGTTTTGATTTTTAACGCTAAAACTCATTTCTGTTTCTTGGGGCTGAATCCCAAGTTGCGATAATAAGGTTAAAAATCGCGGGTAGGTTTTGTCATTAAATACAATAAATCCAGTATCGATAGGGTAGTTTTGTTTTGCTACTTTGATATCAACTGTAGCGGTATGGCCGCCAATGTAGTTATTTTTTTCATATACCGTGACTTGATGCTTTTTGCTGAGTAAATACGCAGCAGTCAGCCCCGATATGCCAGAACCAATGATGGCTATGTTTTTCATTTTTTCACCATAGAAATTGCAATTTTTCGCCACCAAGAAAAAGGTAATAAAGACATTAGTCTGAGGGTTGCGATAAATAATGTAGGAAATCGAATCGTTAATTTTTTAGCTTGCATGCCTTTAAAAATAGTCTCTGCAGCAAATTTAGCTGTGACTTTAGCTGGCATGTCGAAGGTGTTTTTATCGGTTAATGGGGTTTCTACAAAACCAGGTTGAATAAGACTAACCCCTATCTTTTTGTCAGCTAAGTCTACGCTCAGACTTCTGGCTAGATAATTTAATCCTGCTTTTGATGCACCATAAGCTTGTGCTTGAGTAAAAGCTAAGTAAGTGACACTGGAACTGACTATACCTAGCTGTGAGCCTGAACCAAGTTTAGGTAAAAATGCTTGTAAACAATAGCCCACAGACAGTAAGTTTGTGCGGATCACACGTTCGAATAATTCACTATCAAAAGGATAAACCGTATCCATGTATTCGCAGTTGCCAGCATTTAAAATAAGCTGGTTTATGGGCGGTAAATCATTTGCCACAACTAACACTTGTTGCAGATCACTCACGTCAAATTGTAGTGGGGTGATGGCGGCAAAATCAGCTTTTAATTCAGCTAGTTTTGTTGGGTTACGTCCGGCCGCAAATACGTCATAACCCTGATTAACATAGGTTGCGACTAAGGCTCGGCCAATGCCAGAGGTTGCGCCAGTAATCAATACTGTATTCATTGGCTGGCCTTACGTTTTAAATATTTAATTAACCTTCCAATAACAGGGATATGCTCGAACAACATGGCATTAGTATCTAAATAATCTTGATGAAAAATGACCAGTTGTTGTTGGAACTTGAGACGACTGTGTCCTTTTACGCTTATGGGTTTACCGCCATTAAGAGATGTATGACGATAAGTCATGGTCCAGTACAAAAATCCTCTGTCATTGGATTCGAAACATTCTTCAATGGTGAATTCAATAGACTCAACATTAGCGTAAAGATGGCTAAAATATTGCTCTAGTTGTTGCATCCCATGGACGGTATGTAGAGGGTCAATAAACTGTATATCACCATGGTAAATATCCTTAAGTTGATAAAGATTATCCTTGTTTAATCTTTGATAAACTTGGATGAAAGCCTCAGTTCTATTGGTATCCATTCGCTACTCTCTGGTCTTAATGATTGAAAACATCAGGTTAAATTATCTAACTTTTTTCGCATGCAATCTTCACAAGCAATATTTAATTAGTATTTAATACCCAATACGTGAAGTTGCATTAGTTAGATCAATGTTTTTCAATATTAAATAAAAAAGCAGCCCTAGTTTTAGCTGCTGCTTTATAAAATCGGATAGTTGGACTTAGTAAATTAATTTACCTATAGGATTTAATGCTTTACTTAAACCTTGCACAAAATGCATAGAGTCATTAGCCACAGTCAGACACAAACATCCAGTTTCTGTCGTAGGTGAGTGGGTGTTTGTATCATTTAACCAAATAAAGTCACCAGGTACATATTCACCATGCTCATCGTTAAATTTACCCGCTAATAAGACTGTTAGTTCAAAGCCTTTATGAGTGTGTAAAGGAATAGTGCCGCCTTTTTCAATATGTAATAAATTGGTATGAACTTCACCTTCATTTAAATCAATCCGTGCTCTGGCCAGTTTGCCTAATTTTAACCAACTAGAAAGACCGACTGACTGTAATGCCTGGGGCAGGGTGTAGTCAGTGCCTTTAATATTTAACTGAATAGGCAAACTTTGTTTAGGGTGTACTTCAAAATCATCATCTGTGATGGCAGCAATCATTTCATCGTTATCCCATTCTTCTAGTTCTGCGTTATCAATATCTAAACACTGGGCAGATGTTTCTTGTAAGGCTAAAACTTGATGGCGGCAAGTTTGACAATGATCCATATGTGTTGATATAGCAATAGAAAGGGATGCTGCTAATTGTCCTTGGGTGAAAGCTAATAACAATGATGGATTTGGATGATGTTTAATCATTAGATTCTCCCAATTGTTGACGTAATTTGTTTAGTGCAAGTCTGAGCCTAGACTTTACCGTGCCTACTGGAAGGTTAAGTTGCTGGGCTAATTGCTCTTGTGTTGCTTGTTGAAAATACAGGCCAAACACAACTTGACGTTGATTTTCTGGTAACTGATCAAGCATCATGATGATGTTTTTATTTTGTAAATGATCTTCATACTGCTCCAAATCATCTGTTGCCAATGCGTTGTCTATTGGCCAAATATCATCACTTATGGTTTCGGTGCGTTGAGTTTGAATTTTTCGTAACATGTCAAAACTCATATTCCGCATGATCGAATACATCCAAGTAGTTGGAGCACCTCTATCTTTATTATATAGATGGGATTTGCGCCAAATATTGGTCATGGTTTCTTGTACTAGCTCTAGAGCTTGTGCTTCGTTATTAAACTGTTTGATGCCAAATTGTTTAATGCGAGGGGCAAACCACTTAAATAATTGACTAAATGATTGCTTGTCTCGCTTTACTGCTACTGCTTGTAGCCAAGTACACAACTCTTGATGCTGAGTATTTGGCTCTTGGGGTTTACTGGGTGCTGTCATCACTATTTGCGACGTCCCGAATTGACTTGATAACATTTTAATCTTCCCATCAAACTCTTTGACTAGCAATACGAGAGATAAGGAAATAGCGATCAGTTAATTTAAATATTCTTTTTCAGGGCAGGTTGAATTTGAGTTACTTGATAAACTTTTTAATTAGTTTATCTGCGGTTGGTTTATGTAAAGGTTTAAGTAAATATCCCGTGGCACCGCGTTCTATCGCTTTTGAAACTATTGATTTATTTTTGTTGCCTGACAAAATGACAAATGGTGTGTCCATATTCATGCCTTTTTTATTGGTTATTTGATCCACAATGTAGATCCCATTGGTATCAGGCAAATTAATGTCGAGTAACACAAAGTTAAATTTCTTTTCTTCTAGAATGGCGATAGCTTGTCTACCATTATTAACGGTTTCAATGTTTACGTTGTAGTTGTTGAGCAACATTTTTGTTAGTTGCATACTTATTATGTCGTCTTCGATAAGTAGTATTTGTGGGATATTACCGGCTTGTTTAATTAACTCTTCTGGATCTAAATCTTGTTGGTAGAGTCGATTAAACTGATATTCATTGGCGCCAGTATTGTTGTCATCGTTTTTGTTTTCATCAGTAGTTTCCGTGCTGTTCGGCAAAATAAATTGCTCTAACAGGGTTATCGTTTTTTCTTGAATTCTCAATAAATCTAAGCGCATTTTGTCTGAACGGATAAGTGACAATGTTTGTTGTATTGTAGAAATATTTAATCTGATTGTTTCTTTGTTAGCGGCTTTCTTAATGGCCTCGTCAAGCTCATTATCAATATTGACTAACTTCAATTCCAACGCTTGCTTATTTTGTTCGATAAGTGTTAATCGATTTTTCACGGACTGTTTTGTTGGTTCTTTAAGTGACTCAATTTTCTGTAGTTGTTTATTTAATGTCAGGGAGTCGCTGTTTATATCCACCCCTAATTCGTTTAGTAAATGTTTACATATTAGTACTATACGGTGTAGCTCGTAAACTGGCCGTGCAACTAAGTAGTCATCAATGATATTGGCGCTGTATGCTTGGTAGGCTTCTTCTTCACACTGTCTTGGAATTAAGCTGACTATTTTATGCTCACATTTTTCTCGTTTTTTGGTTGCTTCGAGTGCCCGGTAATAGGGATAAATGCTGTTTTCTAATGATTCTCCTGTCATCAATAAAACCTTAGGTTTTAGATCAATAAGCAGCAGACATAAATCTTTTAAGTTTGTACATATTGTCAATTTTGCATAGTGCTTTTTGAGCACATTTAATACTAACTCGTCGCTTTCTGGATGAGTAATATATAGCACTATATGGCTTTCACTAGTTTGTTTCATTAGTACAGTATTCGCATAAGTGAGTTAGCAACAAATTAATATTTTTCTCTGTTTGGTTCCAAATTTTTATAGTTTCTTGTTCAGAATTAGAATTAGAATTATGATTTTCAAGTAATTCACATTCAGCACTTAATAGATCCGCGCCAACAATCTTTGCCGTGCTTTGTAAGCTATGGGCTAGCTTTTTGAGTGCTTGCCAATTTTTAGATTCTACAGCCTGTTGCATATTATTTGTCGTATCAGCCAGGTGTTTTGAATACCCTACAAGGTAATCTATTGTATCTTGTTGACTGATTGAACCGACAATTTGATAAAACCTGTTAATATCCATTATTGAATGCTGTTGCGGCGGCGAATGATTAAGTTGTTCATCTATGAAAAGATAATCTTCTAATGAATCATCTTCTAATAGATCATCTGCTAACCGATCCTTTTCACTAGATGGATCTTGCTCTGTAAAAGTAGAATTAGCTGGTCGGTTGGTTGAATAATCAAGATTGGGGGTTGAGTTATTTTGTTTATCATTAGATGTCTGTAGGTGAATATCAATATCTTTGATCAGCTCTATTAACATAGGGATTTCGAGCGGTTTAATTAATATTTTATCTACCGTAACGTCTGCCAGCTCTTGCTGGCATTGTTCACTTTTATCTGCTGTGAGAATGAACATTTTGCATTTAGGCCTTTGTTCAACCTGTTCTATTTCTCGCAAAATTGATATCAATTGTGCTCCTGATAATACGGGCATTTGATAGTCGCTTATTACCAAGTTAAACATCTCTTGTTCAAAAAAAATAATTGCTTCTTCAGGGGATGTAGCAAAACTCACTTCAACTTTGACTGTTTCAAATTGTTTTTTCAGGACATATATATTGTCTTGGTTATCTTCTACTACCAAAGCATTTATTAATGATTTGGGCGTAAATATTGTTGTGTTCAGTGGGGTAACTGTATTCGCTGGAATATTATTGTCGTGACTAAGAGCCGCCAATAGTTCACTCAAATAAATTGGTGTGGAACAAATAATTTGAGGATCATTTTGTTTATGTTCGATAGGACAATCATCTAGATAAATTGTTTGTTGTAGTGGGTAACTGTTCGGCGGAGAATAGGTATGCGTATATCGAATGTTTATAAATATAACTTCTGTGCTTTGTATTTGTTCGGGTAATTTTTCATAATATTTGATATCAAAGCCTAAGATAGGTGCATACAGCAACATCATTTGATAGAAATAGGGGTCATTTGTTGAAATAAGTAAGTGATTAAATATCTTGGTATTTATTTCAGCTATTTCAGGTTCATTATTGCTTTCGATTGGTAATTGAACGGTAAATGTTGAGCCCAGCCCTAACTGACTTTCTACATAAATATCACCTTGCAAAAGCTGACAAATTTTTCGACATATACTTAGTCCTAAGCCAGTCCCGCCAAAGTGTTTATGTATATTAGAATTGGCTTGAGAAAACGTATCGAAAATATGTGACTTTTCAATGTCAGAAATACCTATTCCGTTATCGGATACTACAAAATTGATATAGCCTGTTAATTGATCAAGAGATACGAGTAACCTGAGTTCTGGATGTAAACTGTTATTAAACTTTAACCCATTACTGACTAAATTAGAGAGGATTTGCTCTAACCTCACGGGATCTGTATAAATCTCTTGAGGTAGATTAGGATCGACAAATAACATAAGCGTTATATTTTTATTTTTAGCATGCCCAGAAAATTTTTCGAATAGATCTTCACAGAGTGTTCTTAAGTTGAAATGGCTTTTATTTAGCTCTAGTTTGTTCACATCTAATTTGCTGAAATCTAAAACATCATTGACCAATTCTAATAATGCACGTGCACTTTTTTGCATACGTATTATATATTCATGAGATTGTAATGTAGGCTCTAAAGCACTTAAATCTAATAAACCAATAAGGGCATTAAGCGGGGTTCTGACTTCGTGACTCATGGCGGCCATAAAAGTACTTTTTGCGGTACTTAACTTATTGGCTTCTTGAAAAGCAACTTGTAGTTGATCGGTGAGAGCTTTAAAAGGAGACTCATCAATCAACAAGGCTATGCGTTCACCACTGAATGTAATGTTATCGCGATATTGGAAGTACTGTTGGTTATTTAATGAAAAGGTAAATTCGCATTCTTCTTGTTTATAAATTTTGAAGCGTAAGTATCTATATATAAGTAACTGTTGCTTTTCTTGTTGTGGGTATATCAGAGGTAATACTTTGAGTAACAATGATAAAACATTCTGTTTTTCGCCGTGATTAATCTCTGAAACCGGAAATGTGTTTTGGAATTGTTCATTTACTAAATCAATACGACCCTGTTTGTCACATATTAAAACGGCATCAGACATTTGGTCGATGGCACTGAGAATATTGTTATAACGTTTGGCTAAGTCAGATTTATTATTCGAAATTTTAATTAGCTTTAAATTTTGTGTCATTGGCATGACATCCAGCACTTTTTCTTGCATCCCCAAATAACAATAGGTTTGGCTTTGTTGTGCGGATACTAGGGGGTAAATATGCTCTAACAAAAGCTCGGTATTGGCGACTAACTCAGATGATTGATTAAAAGCATGATTAGCTAAGACAAAAGCAGAAGTCTCATCTACCACCATAACTGGCTGTGTAAACAAATTTATTAATGTTCCTACTTCTTTTATATCAACAGTAGTAGTCATAAGTTTGAGTTTTCCTGATTTGACCGTTTTAAGTATAGATAGGTATCAGAGAGCTGGTTGATACCTTTACATAAAAACTTTTTAATTTCCAAGACTTCGAGTTGTAGTTCTTATATTGTCAATATTAATTATGTTTCTCAGAATTAAATAAGATTCTGTTTATTATGCTAAGTTAAGTTAACTATGTTGAAAAGATACCCCTGTGATGGATGATTCTGTATTACTGGCTCGTCAACCAATCTTTGATTCAAAAAATGATCTATATGCTCATGAATTTTTATATAGACGAGAAAACTTATTAAATATTAATGACATATCAGATATGTCGACTAGAGAATTACTCGTTAATATTTGCACCAGTATTTTGGAGAAAGATATAAATATGGGCTTACCTATGTTTATTAATGTTGATGCAGAGTTTTTAATGGCTGAAGATTTTTTTCCTATTGCTCCGAAAAATATTGTTTTTGAGATATTAGAAACCATTCCTCCCACACCTATTGTTTTGCAAAGGATCAACAAATTAAAAAGTGTAGGCTTTGAATTTGCTCTAGACGATTATTTACTAGAAAAAAGTAAAGTACCTTTCTTTAAGTTTTTAAAAATTATTAAAGTTGATGTATTAGGTCTTGATTTTAATCGATTAGAAAAAGCGATACCTACACTAAAAAATATCGGGTGTTTATTATTGGCTGAGAAGGTTGAGAACCAAGAAGTTTATGATAAATGTTTGGCTTTAGGCTTTGATTTATTTCAGGGTTTTTATCTAGAAAAACCGAGTATTATCAAAGGTAAAAAAGTTGAAGCGAATAAACAAAGTGTTTTACACCTTTTATCAGAATTGAGTCGTAGTGATATTGAAGTAGACGAAGTAGCTGAATTAATTTCTCGAGATACGGGGTTAGCGTTAAAAATATTCGCTTTAGTTAATAGTCCTATTTACCAATTGGTTAGAGATGTAAGTTCAGTTAAAGATGCTGTGGTTATATTGGGTTTAGATGTTGTAAAACAATGGGCAATTACTTTGGTATTGGTTTCTAATTCTTCTCGTCCGATTGAGTTGTTTAGGATCATTTTAATTAGAGCAAAAACTTTGGCTTTATATGCCAATCACGCCGCTAAAAATGGCAAAAAAGTGACATCCTCTACTTGTTTTTTAGTCGGCTTATTATCAGGGGTTGAGGCGATATTTGAACGAGAAATGAAAGAAGTTCTCAAATTCATTAAGTTAAACCCAGAAATTAAAATTGCATTATTACAAAAAGATAATGATTTAGGTGAAATGTTGAAAATTTCAATAGGTATTGAAAGGTTTAGCAATAGCGTGTTTGAACAATTAACTAATCAAGAAGTTTGCTCATATAACCGCTGTTATCGAGATGCATTAAAATGGGCCGATGAAGTGATGAAATATCTATAGCGGCACTGAATTATTTTTACCCTTATATTAAACGTACAGGTAAATTAGTTTCTTAATTTTCTATTTAACAATATACGGTCAAGTTTTCGTGCAGAATTTGACATGGACTTTTGACATATCCTTAGTATGTTACGTGCTTTGGGGAAATCATAACTAAGCATCAATAAACCTAATAACAAGACAAACATTGAACCCGGTACAATAAAAAATACCACGCCAAAGCCGCTGAAAATAAAACCTAAGGTTATTCGAATTTTTTTCTGCATGATATGATCTCAACTTATTTTGAATCAGAAGTGTAGCACTTGCCTGCTTTTATAAAACAACCTAGTTGTTACAAACTATTTTATTCTGAAAGTAATATAGAGAATAGGCCTAACTTGTTGGTATAATTGCGCACATCATTTTGGCTCAGAATCCGAACTTAAAACTATGCTTCCAGCGTTAGATCCCCGCTCAGTTATTGAGAGTGAATACCAAGAATTTTTAACCGCGTTAAATCAGTCATCTTTTACTGGTGATGTTGAGTTTAGTTATGCCAGCCGTTTGGCTGTGGCTACTGATAACTCAATTTACCAACAGTTGCCTCAAGCCGTGGTGCTGCCAAAATCTATTGAAGATATTTCAACAATAGGTTCTGTGGCTAATCAGTTTGAAAACGTTAGGTTTTCTGCTCGTGGTGGCGGTACGGGTACTAATGGCCAGTCGTTAACCTCTGGGATTATTGTTGATGTGTCAAGGCACATGAATAAAGTCTTAGAAGTGAATGTAGAAGAGAAGTGGGCCCGAGTACAAGCTGGTGTAGTAAAAGACCAACTGAACGATGTGTTAAGACCATTAGGCTTTTTCTTTGCCCCAGATTTATCAACCAGTAATCGCGCCACAGTTGGTGGCATGATCAGTACTGATGCATCAGGGCAGGGCTCATTGGTGTATGGCAAAACCAGTGATCATGTTTTAGGTTTAACCTCTATTTTGGCTGACGGTACAGTATTAACCACTGAACCTATGGCCATGGATGAAGCTAAAAAATTAGCGGAACAAAACAGTCGACATGGTCAAGTTGCGCAACAATTGTTAGCCACTTGTGTGCAGAAACGTCAGCAAATATTAGCTAAATTCCCAAGGTTGAATCGGTTTTTAACAGGTTATGATCTTGAAAACACCTTAAATGATGATTTGTCTGAGCTTGATATTAGCCGTGTGATTACTGGCTCTGAAGGTTCATTGGTATTTGTGGCCGAAGCTAAACTAAACATCACGCCCATAGCGACTTTCAAAGCTTTGGTTAATGTTAAGTACGATTCTTTTGAATCAGCGTTAAGGCATGCTCCTAGTATGGTGGCGGCAAATGCAACTTCGGTTGAAACCGTTGATAGCAATGTGCTTAACCTTGCTAAACAAGATATTATTTGGCATTCAGTAAAAGACCTCATTACAGAAGTGGAAGGCAAAACCGTTCTGGGTCTAAACATGGTTGAGTACAACAGTAACGATCAAGCTGATATCGAACAAAAAATTGCTAGTTTATCTGCTAGTTTAGAAAAAGCTGGCGATATCGGTGTGATTGGTTTTCAAGTGACTTATGACAAAGCCGATATTGGTAAAATTTACGCTATGCGTAAAAAGTCAGTAGGTTTGTTAGGCAAAACCAAGGGCGATAAAAAACCTCTAGCGTTTGTAGAAGATACAGCGGTACCACCAGAAAATTTAGCCGATTTTATTATGGAGTTTCGTACATTATTAGATGGCTACGGCTTAAAATATGGCATGTTTGGACATGTTGATGCCGGTGTGTTGCATGTGCGTCCTGCGTTAGATATGTGCGACCCAGAACAAGAAAAAATGATCCCACAAATATCAGATAAAGTGGTTGAGCTGGTGGCCAAATATGGTGGTTTAATGTGGGGAGAACACGGTAAAGGTTACCGCAGTGAATATAGTCCTCAGTTTTTTGGTGAAGAGTTATATACCGAGTTACGTAAAATTAAATCTGTATTTGATCCGCTCAATAAAATGAACCCAGGTAAAATCTGTACACCTCTTGAGTCGACCGATGAGTTGGTCAAAGTTGCTGGGCAAAAACGTGGTGAGTTTGACCGACAAATTCCTATAGCTGTGCGTACGTCGTTTGAAGCGGCTATGAGCTGTAATGGTAATGGTTTATGTTTTAACTATGACACTACATCTCCTATGTGTCCGTCATTTAAGGTGACAGGTGATAGACGTCACAGTCCTAAAGGTCGAGCAGGAATTGTCCGTGAATGGTTAAGATTATTGTCAGAACGCAATATTGATATTAATGAACTTGAACATAACGAAGATCCACCTACTTGGTTTGAGCGTTTTCGAAATTCTACCGATAAAAAACAAACCGAAGATTTTTCACATCAAGTATTAGAAGTGATGGAAGGTTGTTTAGCTTGTAAAGCTTGTTCTAGCCAATGTCCTGTGAGTGTTGATGTACCTAGCTTTAGGTCACGATTTTTAAGTATTTATCATCAAAGATACATGCGTCCGGCGAAAGACTTTTTAGTAGGGAATATCGAAGTCATGGCGCCATTGATGGCAAAAGCTCCTGGCTTGATTAATTTCTTTTTAAAGCAAGATTGGGTGAACACCACTATTCGCAAAACGGTTGGTTACGTAAACACGCCTATCTTGTCACAGCCCACTTTACAAAAATCACTAGCAGGGGAGCAATCGACAAAATTTAATTTAGCCGAATTACAGTCTATGTCGGCTGAGGCGAGAGCGAAAAAAGTTTGTATTGTACAAGACCCTTTCACCAGTTATTACGATGCAGATGTGGTAGTGGCGTTAGTTAAACTGATTAGTAAATTAGGCTATGAACCTATATTGTTGCCGTTTAAACCCAATGGTAAACCACAGCACGTTAAAGGTTTTTTGAAGGAGTTTGCAAAAACTGCTAAAGACGCAGCTGATTTATTGAATCAAATCGCCGACCTTGAATTACCTATGTTAGGTGTCGACCCGTCTATGGTGCTCTGTTACCGAGATGAGTATAGTAAAATATTAGGTAAATCTCGTGGTGACTTTAATGTGCAGTTAGTGCATGAATGGCTACAAAATATTGAATTGCCTAAAGTAAAAACTAATAGTCAAAGTTATGCTTTGTTTGGTCATTGCAGCGAAAAAACTGCTTTACCTACTTCTGAAAAAGAGTGGCAAGGGATCTTTAGCCAAGCTGGTTTAGAGCTTCATTCAATTGCTGTTGGTTGTTGTGGTATGGCGGGTACTTTTGGTCATGAAGAAAGTCATTTAGCTGAGTCTAAAGGGCTTTATGAGATGAGTTGGGAGCAAGCTGTGAAAAAACTACGACCAGAACAAATATTAGCCACTGGGTATTCTTGTCGTAGCCAAGTGGCTAGGTTTGATAATTTTAAACCTAAACACCCGTTACAAATATTAGCTGAACATTTCTAAGCTGTTATAAAGAGTTTGTTATAAACCGTTAAATTAACAAAGCCGCTAGGCTAAATTAGGTAACACATATCAAGTTTGATATAACCTAATTTTTCCTAGTGGGTGAGTTCTACTTTAGTCAAAGAAAACTCATTGAGGCTGCACACCATTGATTGTCTTGCTATGCCTGCCTCCATAAACACTGTACCGACGGGGCGGAATCCTTGTTGTTTATAATAGTTAACACCTTCCAACTCACACTGTACTAATACATCGTCCAAATTTTGTTGCCTAGCGATATTAAGCAGTGCATTAAAGAGTATTTGATACACTTCAGGACCTCTATATTGAGGCTCAACGGCAATACGACCAATTTCTCCTTTTGGCGTAATGCGTCCTGTGGCTATTTCCTGATTAGTATCATTGAGTACTAATACGTGAAATGCAATTTGGTCATCTTGATCAAATTCGCAATCTTTAGGAAGGCGCCATTGGCATACAAATACCTTGTCTCTAATTTTTTTAAGTTTGTGTTGTGCGTTTCCCCAGTCGACGTTTTTAGTATAAAACGTCATATGGTGACTCCAGTTATTCGAGGTACCAATACCCCGAATTAACTAGTGTAGACAATAACTGTGTGAAAAATAAACATTTTTCTGAGGGATTCTCAGGTGAGTGACTAAATTGAGGGGCAGATAAAAAGTCTATCAGCCAATTTGTATGTTCTGCTGGAATGGAAAAAGCTTGGCTTTCTATGTAAAAAGTGAAGTTGTCGTTGCCATTTAAAGGCTGCTCCGCAAACACAGCTTTAACCCCAGGCGACCTGATAAAACTGGCTCCTTGCGCTAACAATTCTGTAATTTCTTGTACCGTAAAACTTTGCTCTTGCTCATATTCTTCAGATACGACTTTGCTTTGGCTCATAAAACTAGCTAACCATTCAGAGAAGAGCTCGCTTTCTAAAGTTTGTTGCAGAAATTGTTTAAAAGCCAATACTTCTTGTTGCTTGATTTCACCACTATGGGTACGTCTTTGTAGTTTTGGATCGCTGTAACGTTTAGCTAGCACGTTATTATCGATGGCAAAATCAGCAAAAGACGATAACATTTCTTGTTGTGTCGGTGCGCGAAATCCCACTGAATAATTTAAACATTCTTCTAGAGCGATACCATTATGGGGGTGATTTGGCGGAATATAAATAATGTCGCCAGCGGTTAATACTTGATCGATGACTGCGGTAAATTCAGGTATTTGCGATAAATCACAATGAGGTCTGAAAGATTGATATTTTCCGGGTAAGCCCACTTGCCAGCGTCTTGAACCTTTGCCTTGAATAATAAATACATCGTATTGATCTAAATGTGGGCCCACTCCAGCATTTTCGTTGGAATAACTGACCATTAAATCATCCATACGCCAATGGGGAATAAAATCAAAGGCGCGCATTAATAGATCTGCTTGTGGAATATAATGATCGACTGATTGCACCAACAAACTCCAAGCACCAATACAATGTTGGTTAATGTCATCATATGGTCCGTGGTTTACCTGCCATTTTTGGTACTCATAGCTGACAATTCTTGAGTCAACCGAATCTTCTTCGGTTAAGCCTGCCAATATATGCTCATCCACAGGATCAATAAAATCTTTAAAGCCTTGTTTGATGATACAGGGTTTTTTCTGCCAATATTCTGTTAGAAAATGTTCAATATCGAAATTTTGTAATTGGTACATTGTTATCCAAGTTTTTGTTTACGACCCAGTAACCAATAGGTATTAACCAAACCTAGACCTTTGATTTTTATTTCGCCGCGTTTGACATAATCAAAGGTGTTTTTGGTTAAATCATAGGTTGACTGAGTCGTTTGAATTTTATTACATAAGCCGTGGCTTTCCATCCGTGAAGCTAGGTTAACTGCTTCGCCCCACATGTCATAGCTGAATTTGTTTTTACCTATAATACCAGCGACTACTTCGCCACAACCTATGCCGATACGTAAGCCAGTTTTTAAGTTGTGTTTTTTACTGATTTTTTGAAACGCTTGCTGCATTTCTATCGCACAACAACAACATTGAATGGCATGTTTTGAATCGGCTTTAGGTAAACCTCCTGCAGCCATGTAGCCATCGCCACTGGTTTTTATTTTTTCTAATCCGTACTTGAGTGACAATTCGTCAAAAGTACAAAAAATCTCATTTAATATTTTAACCAGTTGTTGTGGACTATGTTTTTTACAAATGGGTGTAAAGTCTTGTATATCTGCAAATAAAATACTGGCTTGAGCGAAATAGTCAGCAATTAGATGGGTCGAGTTTTTTAATCTTTGAGCGATACTATTTGGCAATATATTTAATAAAAGTTGCTCCGAACGCATCTTTTCAAAAGCCAGTTTTTTCCAACTGCGGCTAATATTTTTTTGAATATGAAAACTGCAAAGTAAACTAGCTAATGTTAATAGACAAGCACTGGCAAATTTAAAGTTTTGCTGAGCAGGGGTGTATGGGTTAACTAAGTTTAATTGATAATAGATTTCTGTTGCTAAAAAGCATGTGCTGAATAACAGCGAAAAAAACCATTTGTATTTCACTTCATCTTCTGTGAAAAAGAATGGGCAACAGACTACGGCTAATAAATAAAAAAAGTGAATATATAAGTCCAGTTGCCATAATAAGCAGGTAACAATTAAGTTAAGTATATAAATTATGTTCAACCAAATTTTGGCTGTTAAATAATAACCAAAGTGATTGAGAGTGGGTACAAGAATAAGTAAGGTGATTGTAGAACAGGTGATCCCAAGCTGATATTTTCCAGCTTGTTGCCAAAACCATATCGCATTAGGAATTTGACATACAGATACCAGTATGACTAAAAATGCAATGATGTTGGTGAGACGTACTGGAGTGAAATATTCATGTGGATAACGAGCAATACCAGCGCTGACCCACAGTTTTAATAAGTTTTTGAGCATTTTTAATTCCTTTTAAAAATTGATGCCGACTAAGTATAGTCGGCATCTGTTTTTTAGGAGTTAAAAATCGACCTTGTTGGAGGTTGAATTAACCTTCTAAATCTTCAACAAACTCAATAGCTCGGCCAATGTAGTTTGCTGGCGTTAACAATTTAAGGTGTGCTTTAGCTTCATCAGGTAAAGCTAAAGTGTCGATGAACTCTGCCATAATTTGCTGATTGATTTTTTTGCCGCGAGTTAGCTCTTTCAGTTTTTCGTAAGGCTTTTCAATTCCGTAACGACGCATGACAGTTTGCACTGGCTCGGCTAATAATTCCCAGTTGTTGTCTAATTCGTTTAATAGGCTTTGTGGGTTCACTTCTAGTTTGCTGATCCCTTTAAGAGATGATTGATATGCAATCACTGCATAACCCACACCTACACCTAGATTTCTTAAAACGGTTGAGTCCGTAAGGTCTCTCTGCCAACGTGAAACAGGCAATTTAGTCGCTAAATGACCAAACATAGCATTGGCTAGGCCTAAGTTTCCTTCTGAATTTTCAAAATCAATAGGGTTTACTTTATGGGGCATAGTAGATGAACCTATTTCGCCTGCAATGGTTTTTTGTTTAAAGTGACCAAGTGCAATGTAACCCCAAACGTCACGATCAAAATCAAGCAAGATAGTATTGAAGCGGGCAATGGCGTCAAACAATTCTGCAATATAATCATGAGGTTCTATTTGTGTAGTGAAAGGGTTCCAAGTAATTCCTAGACTACTAACAAATTCACCTGCAAAGGTGTGCCAATCAAATTCAGGATAAGCTGAAAGGTGAGCATTGTAGTTACCTACAGCACCATTAATTTTACCTAACATTTGTACTTGAGCTATTTGCTCTCTTTGACGCTGTAAGCGGATCATCACGTTAGCCATCTCTTTACCCATAGTGGTAGGAGAGGCAGGTTGACCGTGAGTTCTGGCCATCATAGGCATAGATTTATATTCAATGGCTAAACGTTTTAGTTCAGAAACTAATTTATCACAGTAAGGCAAAATAACTGAATTACGGGCTTCATTTAACATTAAAGCATGTGACAAGTTATTGATGTCTTCAGAGGTACATGCAAAGTGAATAAATTCGTTGATAGCTTGTAATTCTGCGTTATCAGCTACTTTTTCTTTTAAGAAATACTCTACCGCTTTCACATCGTGGTTAGTGGTACTTTCAATGGTTTTGATGCGTTGAGCATCTTGCTCAGAAAAATTATCAACAATACCATTAAGCACAGCTTGAGCATCGTCACTTAATGCTGGCACTTCTTGAATGCCTGCCGCTGCCGCTAGTTTTTGTAACCAACGTACTTCTACAACTACTCTGTATTTTAACAGGCCAAATTCACTAAAGATGTGACGTAACTCAACTGTTTTACTTCCGTAACGGCCGTCAATTGGGGATACTGCCGTTAATGCAGATAAGTCCATGAAATGCTCCTAATATGCTGTGTTAATATGGTTTAAAGTTTGTTCTGCGCTTTTCACAATTTGTTGTCTGTTTAGCAATATATGACGTCGTTTACCACCTAGTTGACGCCATAATACTGTGGCTCTTACACCGGCTAATAGTGCGGCTCTGACTCGATATTGATTATCTTCTCGTTTCAGTAGAGCAGGATCGCCGCCCACTTGAATTTTTCTACCTAGTGGGCTGATTACGTCGGTATAAATACTATCTAAATTACGTAACATTTGTGTATCGAGTAAGTCTAAATGTAATGCTTGTCTTTGCACATTACTGATACGCTCGCCTAAGGTATTAAGCGCTTTTTTGTTACCTGTAAGCTTACGTTCAATCGATAACAAATTAGCAATGTAACGGGTAATTTCAACGTCTTTGTTGGTTTGATTACCTAACTGACTGAGAATGGTTTGATAACCTAAAGCCAGCTTTGAAATATCGCCATACACTTCTTCAGTATTTTTCGGTTCGGTGACTGTAATACTACTAATACAGGTGGCTAGAGCAGCCTGATCAAATTCATTTTGACGGGCAATTTGTTTAACTAATACTGCAGCTTGGCAAACACCAGCTAAAGCAATATTACTCTGATAAAAACGGTTGTTTTGATATTCACTCATTAGCGGATGTAATTCTCTATTATCCCGCCACCCAGGCAGACTTGCTCTTGATAAAATACAGCTGATTGGCCAGGTGTGACGGCTTTTTGTGGTTGCTCAAACATAACAAGTACGCTGCCATCTTGTTGAGGAGTGACAGTACAAGGAATATCTTCTTGGCGATAGCGAGTTTTGACTACACACTTGATTTCATTTTGCGGCCCTTTTCTGTCTACCCAATCTAGTTGGTTAGCGACTAGACCTTTTGAATATAGGCGAGGGTGGTTAGCACCTTGGCCAACAATCAAAACATTACGCGCAACATCTTTGTCAACGACATACCAAGGATCGTCGCCATATTCTTTCATGCCACCAATTAATAAGCCTTTACGCTGACCTAATGTGTGGTACATCAAGCCGTCATGTTTACCTATTATCTTCCCTTCGGCAGTTTCAATCTCACCAGGTTGCGCAGGTAGATATTGGGCTAAAAATTCTTTGAATTTTCTTTCACCAATAAAACAAATACCCGTACTGTCTTTTTTGTTATGCGTGACTAAATCTTGCTCTAGCGCTATTTCACGGACTCTGGGTTTTTCTAAGTGCCCAATGGGAAATAAGGTTTGGCTAATATGTTGTTCGCCTAGGGTATACAAAAAGTAGCTTTGATCTTTGTTGCCGTCTAAGCCTCGTAACATTTGCCAATGGCCGCTTTCATTTGAACGCTGAACGTAATGACCTGTAGCAATGTAATCGGCTGATAATTCTTCAGCTGCAAACTCAAGAAAGGCTTTAAATTTTATTTCTTTATTACACATGATATCTGGATTAGGAGTACGACCAGCTTTGTATTCAGCTAAAAAATATTCAAATACATTGTCCCAGTATTCAGCAGCAAAGTTGATGGTATGTAACTCAATACCCAACTTATCAGCCACTGCCTGAGCATCTTTTAGATCTTCAGCAGCAGAACAGTATTCTTCATTGTCGTCTTCTTCCCAGTTTTTCATGAACAATCCTTCAACCTGATAACCTTGCTGTTTAAGCAAGTATGCAGATACAGAAGAATCAACTCCGCCAGACATACCAACAATGACTTTAATTTGGCTGTTATCTTGAACTGAAGTACTTGTTTGAGCTGATGTTGTCATAGATTAAATTAGGTTCAGATTTAGGTGCAAAAAATGGAGGCGAACTTTAGCAGAAATTTGACTCTAGATCATCTGCTTAATAAGCGAATTTAGATCTATGAAAGTTGTTAAACGCATGTCTATAGCATTGAAACAACCAGCCTTTTGAGACAATCCATGTTTTTCTGCTATTCGGTTTTTACTTCGACATATTGGCCATTGGCAATTCCGTCTATGGTCCAATTGCCAATACTGTAGCGGATCAATCTGAGGGTAGGGAAGCCAATGTGTGCTGTCATCCGCCTAACTTGTCGGTTGCGTCCTTCAGCAATGGTAATAGATAACCACGTAGTTGGGATATTTTGTCTAAACCTGACGGGAGGGGTTCGCTCCCATACTTCGGGAATGTCTATCACTTCTACTCTTGCCGGTTTAGTGGGGCCGTCTTTTAATGTTACCCCTGTGCGCAGTTGCTCAAGAGCTGATTCTGGCGGTGCACCTTCAACTTGTACCCAGTAGGTCTTTTCTGTTTTATGTTTGGGGGAGGCTAATTTATTTTGTAATTTGCCATCATTGGTTAATACCAATAAACCTTCGCTATCTTTATCTAACCTGCCTGCGGCATAAACTTCAGGAATAGGAATAAAATCCTTTAAGGTTTGCCTACCTGCTTGGTCGGTAAACTGGGTTAACACATCAAAAGGTTTATTAAATAAGATGATTTTACGGGCTTTGATTACAGTGTCATTATTGCTCGAACGCTGTTTATCGACTTTTTGTTTAAATTTTTTCGACATGGTCTAATACTAAAACTAAATTTTTTGCTAAAATACCGGCTGACTAGTGTGATTTAGAATATATATTATGCAAGCAAAACTTGTACTTGATAAATCAAGCCATATATTATTTACCACCTTTTTAGACAGATCTTTTAATTTTCGGTTCTAAGCTACGGATCATATTTTTGTTATTTGCTTATTTTATAGATACCAAGGTATGAGGCTTGACCATTAACACGAGGCCCATAATGACGATTTCTAAGTCAAAGATTATCTACACCAAAACGGACGAAGCTCCAGCTCTAGCCACTTATTCATTACTACCTATTATTCGTAGTTTTGCTGCAAGTGCTGATATTGAAGTCGAGCTTAGCGATATTTCTTTAGCTGCTCGTATCCTGGCTGGTTTTGCTGACAAGTTACCAGCAGAACAAGTTGTGCCTGATGCGTTGGATGAACTGGGTAAATTAACCCAAGTTGCGTCTACTAATATCATTAAGTTGCCTAACATTAGTGCTTCTATACCTCAGTTAGTTGCTGCCATTAAAGAATTACAAGCTAAAGGTTTTGCTTTACCTGATTTTCCAGAAGTGGCAAATACAGATGAAGAAAAAGATGTTAAAGCTCGTTACGCTAAAGTACTGGGAAGTGCGGTTAATCCGGTATTACGTGAAGGTAACTCAGATCGAAGAGCACCTATTGCGGTTAAAAATTATGTGAAGAACAATCCTCATTCAATGGGTGCTTGGTCTAAAGATTCTAAAACTCACGTTGCACATATGGGAACAGGTTGTTTTTATTCTTCTGAAAAATCAGTAACCTTAGCTAAAGCTGGTCATGCTTCTATTGAGTTTACTGACAAAAATGGTGTGAAAACCGTTCTTAAAGATAAAATCAATTTACTCGCTGGTGAAGTATTAGATGCTAGCTTCATGAGTAAAAAAGCGTTATGTGAGTTTTTTGAAAAAGAAATCACTGATGCCAAAAATTCAGGTGTGTTGTTTTCATTACATATGAAAGCCACCATGATGAAAGTATCTGATCCTATTATTTTTGGTCACTGCGTAAAAGTATACTTTAAAGATGTGTTTGCTAAACACGGTGATTTGTTTGACGAATTAGGTGTTGATACCAAAAATGGTTTTGGTAGCGTTTACGAAAAAATCGCTAGTTTACCAGCTGAAAAACAAGCTGAAATAGAACAAGACATTGCTGCTTGTTACGCCTCTCGTCCTCCAATGGCTATGGTTAATTCCGATAAAGGCATCACTAACTTACATGTGCCAAGTGACATAATTGTTGATGCTTCTATGCCTGCTATGATCCGTGGTTCTGGTCACATGTGGGGACCAGATGGTGCTGCAGGTGATTGTAAAGCAACTATTCCTGATACTACTTATGCCACTATTTACCAACAAGCAATTGATTTCTGTAAAGAAAACGGAGCATTTGATCCAACTACTATGGGAACAGTACCTAACGTTGGTTTAATGGCGCAAAAAGCTGAAGAATACGGTTCTCACGATAAAACCTTTGAAATTCCTGCTGACGGAACAGTGCAAGTAATTGATCAAGATGGTGTTGTATTGCTTGAGCACGATGTGGAAGAAGGTGATATTTGGAGAGCATGCCAGGCGAAAGATGCGCCTATTCGTGATTGGGTTAAATTGGCAGTGACTCGTGCCCGTCAATCAAATACTCCTGCAGTATTTTGGCTAGATCCAAAGCGTGCTCATGATGCGCAGTTGATTGCTAAAGTCACTACATACTTGAAAGAGCATGATACTAGTGGTTTAGATATTTCAATTCAATCGCCTGATGACGCTATTCGTTTCTCGATGGAACGTGCGATGAAAGGTGAAGATACTATTTCTGTAACAGGTAATGTATTACGTGATTACTTGACTGATTTGTTTCCAATTATTGAGTTGGGTACAAGTGCCAAAATGTTATCTATCGTGCCATTAATGGCTGGTGGTGGCTTATTTGAAACGGGGGCCGGTGGTTCAGCTCCTAAGCACGTTCAGCAGTTTGTTGAAGAAGGACACTTACGTTGGGATTCACTTGGTGAGTTTTTAGCATTAGGTGTTTCTTTAGAAGATTTAGCGATTAAAACAGATAATGCTAAAGCAAAAGTATTGGCTGAAGCTCTAGACAAAGCTACTGAAACTTTATTAACTAATGGTAAGTCTCCCCTACGTAAAGTTGGTCAACTTGACAACAGAGGAAGTCATTTTTATCTAGCTTTATATTGGGCTGGTGAATTGGCTGCTCAAACTGCTGATGCAGAATTAGCTGCTAAATTTAAACCTTTGTTTGAAACTCTTAGCACTAACGAAGCGACTATTGTGGCAGAAATTGATGCAACTCAAGGTAAAGCGGCAGATATTGGTGGTTATTACTACCCTGATGAAGCGTTAATCACTAAAGCTATGTGCCCAAGTGAAACTTTAACGAATGCGTTAAACGCTTAATTTGAAATAATCAGCCACCTTTTAATTGTTAAAAAGGTGGCAATAAAAAAGCAGACTATTTTAGTCTGCTTTTTTTTTAGACAACTTAGGAGTTATCTCTCAGGTTCGCCATTAAAATCGATGTTTTCAGCATGTAGCCCTTTCGGACCTTGCTCAATATCATACTTAACTTCTTGTCCTGCTTTGAGTGAGCGATATCCTTCCATTTGTATAGTTGAATAGTGAGCGAAAATATCTTCGCCTCCATCATCAGGCACAATAAAACCAAACCCTTTTGCGTTGTTGAACCATTTAACCTTACCGACTGCCATACTTCTGCTTCCTTAAAATCCCTTGAACTATCACTACTTTGTCCCCACACTATAGAAGTATGAGGAAGACCAGTTGATTTGACGTTTTTCAACTGTCAAATAAAATGTAGGTTTTTTAACCTGTTTTTGTCAAGGTGAATTTGGTATTTAGTCAAGTGGTAAGATTAGCTCTATTATTTTGAAATACGAAAATTTAGCTAATTATGGTATTTAGGTAAAAAGGTAAGTAGCTTATTTATGGGTAAAGACAACACTATTGATATTGAAAAACAAAAATCTACGGTCAGACAAAAAGCTGTGCCACCACCCATGTATAAAGTGTTTTTGAATAATGACGATTACACGCCAATGGATTTTGTAATTGAGGTGTTAGTTCGATTTTTTAATTTGGATGGAGAAAAAGCACAGCAGATTATGTTAACTGTGCACTATCAAGGCAGAGCTGTTTGTGGCATATATACTGCAGAGATTGCAGAAACTAAAGTTATGCAGGTGAGTAATTATGCGAGAGAGCACCAACATCCATTAATGTGTACTATGGAACAAGCGTAATTTTGAGTGAAAATATACCGTTTTTAAAGGTTAGTAGTCAGAGGGTATTCTTATGTTAAATAAAGATTTAGAACAAACGTTAAATGAAGCGTTTATGTTTGCTAGAGAACATCGTCATGAGTTCATGACGGTTGAACATCTATTGCTTGCCTTGCTCGATAATAACTCCGCCAAAGAGGCATTAAAAGCCTGTGGCGCTAATATTGAAATCATTCAACAAGAACTAACTGATTTTGTTAAAGATACCACGCCTTTATTATTGGATGATGAAGCTAAAGAGCGCGAAACCCAGCCTACTTTAGGTTTTCAGCGGGTATTACAACGTGCAGTTTTTCATGTGCAATCGTCAGGTAAAGAAGAAGTGACGGGGGCCAATGTATTGGTGGCAATTTTCAGTGAGCAGGAATCTCAAGCTGTATATCTGTTGAAAAAATCAGATGTGACTCGTTTAGATGTGGTTAATTTTATATCACATGGTGTGTCTAAAATTGATGACGAAGCTGTTGAACATAATGACATTGATACGGATGTGTCGGAGCAGGAAGAAGCTCAGTCTATGCTCGATAAATATTCTACTAATTTAAACATTAGTGCTAAAGAGGGCAAAATTGATCCCCTTATCGGCAGAGAAAGCGAAGTTGAAAGAAGCATTCAAGTTTTATGTCGTAGGCGCAAAAACAACCCATTATTAGTGGGTGAGGCAGGAGTGGGTAAAACGGCTATTGCTGAAGGTTTAGCTTATCGTATTGTAAATAATGAAGTACCTGAAGTGATCGCAGACGCCACTGTTTATTCGTTGGATATGGGTGCATTGTTGGCAGGTACAAAATATCGTGGTGATTTTGAGAAACGTTTAAAAGGTATCCTTAAAGAGTTATCTGATGATCCTCAAGCTATTTTATTCATTGATGAAATTCATACCATTATTGGAGCGGGGGCTGCCTCTGGTGGCGTAATGGATGCGTCAAACCTACTTAAGCCTAAGTTAAGTAGTGGTGAATTACGTTGTATCGGTTCAACTACCTATCAAGAATATCAAGGTATTTTTGAAAAAGATCGCGCTTTGGCTCGTCGTTTTCAAAAAGTAGATGTGGTAGAACCTACGGTATCTGACACGACCAAAATTTTGATGGGTCTAAAGTCTCGATATGAAGCTCATCATAATGTTCGATATACCCATAAAGCGATGCGAGCAGCTGCTGAATTGTCGGCTAAATATATTAATGAACGTTTTTTACCAGATAAAGCCATTGATATTATTGATGAAGCTGGCGCAAGCCAAAGATTAATGCCTGCTTCAAAACGTAAAAAAACCATTAATGTCACAGATATCGAGCAAATTATATCGAAGATTGCCCGTATCCCGGAGAAGTCTGTATCGGCCTCTGATAAAGAAGTATTGAAAAACATAGACCGTGACTTGAAGTTGGTTGTATTTGGTCAGGATCAGGCCATAGACACGCTTACAGATGCAATACGTCTGTCGCGCTCTGGATTAGGTAGCGAAACTAAACCTATTGGTAACTTTTTGTTTGCCGGTCCTACAGGTGTAGGTAAAACAGAAGTTACGGCTCAATTAGCCAAAATTATGGGGGTAGAGTTAGTACGTTTTGATATGTCTGAGTATATGGAACGCCATGCTGTCAGTCGTTTGATTGGAGCGCCTCCAGGATATGTGGGATTCGATCAAGGCGGTATGTTGACTGATGCTGTGATTAAACATCCTTATTCAGTGGTATTGCTAGATGAAATAGAAAAAGCGCACAGTGATGTGTACAACATTTTATTACAGGTAATGGATCACGGCACATTAACGGATAATAATGGACGTAAAGTGGACTTCAGGAACGTGGTGTTAGTGATGACCACCAATGCTGGGGTACAAGAAACGATTCGAACTTCAATTGGTTTCAAACAACAAGATCATAGTCATGATGCTAAGTCTGAAATTAATAAAATATTTACCCCTGAATTTAGAAATAGATTGGATTCTATCGTTTGGTTTAATAATCTGGATAAAGAGGTTATTTTGCAGGTTGTTGATAAATTTATCGTTGAACTACAAGTGCAACTAGACAATAAAGGTGTGTCACTTGAAGTCACCAACCAAGCGCGAGAGTGGTTGGCTGAAAAAGGTTACGATAAAAACATGGGCGCTAGGCCTATGGCTAGGGTTATCCAGCAAGAGGTTAAGAAAGAATTAGCTCATGAGTTATTGTTTGGCCGTTTAAGTCATGGCGGTAGTGTGAAAATAACCTTGAAGAAAGATAAATTATCTTTTGAAATTTTGTCGGATGCTAAAGAAAAACCAGAAGCGCTTAATTCTTAGTTTAGAATAATTACTCTGAGATACAAAAAAGCCGATATCATTTGATATCGGCTTTTTCGATCTTTATGGTACTCGTTTTGCGTTAGTACAATGCTTCACACATATACCGGAGCATATGGTTATTTATCTTGCACGGTAGATGATGCGACCTTTACTTAGGTCGTAAGGAGTCATTTCTACTGTTACTTTGTCGCCGGTTAAAATACGGATGTAGTTTTTACGCATCTTGCCTGAAATATGAGCAGTAACAACATGACCATTTTCTAATTCAACACGAAACATAGTATTTGGAAGGGTATCCAACACAGTGCCTTCCATTTCAATACAATCTTCTTTCGCCATCTAACTCTGCTACCTCTATCAATAAAATAAGTGTCTAAAAATGCCGCGCAGATTTTGCCCAATAAGGGGGCGAGTGTAAAGCTTTACCCTGATTTTTTTGCAATTAGTTGCCATTTTTCTTCAAAAAAGCGTTCATGGGGTAAAAAATTCTGTTTATAACGCATTTTTGCGCAGTCATCGATTTGATATCCAAGGTACAAATATTCTTTGTTTAATTTCTTCGCCAGCTCAATTTGTTGTAATACACAGAAAGTGCCTAAGGATCGTTTATCTTGATCGGGTTTAAAAAATGTATACAAAGCTGAAAGGGACGAGACCAGATTATCGGTGACTGCGACTGCGATTAATTCGTCTTTATCAAATAGTTCGATATATAAAGCTTTATCCCAAGGATTGACAATAAAACCTTGGTACTGTTCTTGGCTAGCAGGAAACATACTGCCATCTGCATGGCGCTGATTAACGTAAGATTCATATAAAGCATAATACTCGGGTTTATTTTGCTCGCTTATTTTTACTTGTAAGTCTTTATTACGGTTCCAGATACGTTTTTGACTTTTAGAATATTTAAACAACCCAACGGGTAGTCGTATTGACTCGCATGCTTTGCATTCTTGGCAATGGGGTCGATAAATTTGTAATCCACTGCGCCTAAAGCCTGCTGCGATTAGATAATTATACTGTTCGGCGTCAGGTGGATTATCTGTTATCAACACCAATAACTGTTCATGTTGGTTAGGTAAATAACTACAAGGTGCGTGTTGGGTGATGCCAAATTTTAAACTCATAATTGTGGCTCTAAATATCTAACTCGCCATAAACTTGGGCTAAAGCTATGTTCGGTCTGTTGTTTTAGTTTGGCTAGAAAGTGCTCTCTAGGTATTTCCATGCAACCTAAGCTTGCTAAATGAGGGTTTTGCATTTGGCAATCTATAAATACGGCGCCATCTGCTTTAAGTAGCTTGACCAAATTTAACATAGCCAATTTAGAAGCATTAGTCACTGTATGAAACATAGATTCACCACAAAATACCTTACCCACTGCTACACCATATAATCCACCAATTAATTCTTGGTCATGCCAAATTTCGATAGAATGAGCATGTCCTTGGTTATGCAGGTTTTTATAAGCTTGGATCATTTCTGCAGTAATCCAAGTGCCTGAATCATTTCGTGGGACGTTTGCACAACTATCGATAACCTGATCGAAAGCCATATTGACCGATATCTGAAAATCACAATTACGGGAAAATTTCGCTAAGCTCTTACTGCATTTAAATTCATCCAGTAGCAATATTCCTCTGGGATCAGGAGACCACCATAAAATAGGTTCACCTTGACTGTACCAAGGAAAAACTCCGTTCTTATAGGCTTTAATAAGTCTTGCTACGGATAAGTCACCACCAAAAGCCAACAAGCCATTTGGTTCGTCTAAGGCATATTCACAACGGGGGAAAATTAAATCTTTATCTAATTGAGTAAGGGTGAGCATAACAAACATTATAATGACAAGAAGAGACGATTGTAATAGCAATGAAATAACGTCTCAAGGAGTGAAGTCATTTAATTAAATTTCATTATTATTGTAAATTGTTGACAACTTTGCTAGTTTGCATTTTTTGAGAGATATAGTGCCAACATCATCCAGCCCTAAATTTTTTGCTTAATCTAAGAGGTAGTTACATGAAAATACTGTTGTTTATACCGATATTATTGTCCTTATCCTGCAGTGATAATAATGAACAAGTAACCCATTCAAATGATAATTTGTTGCAGGTATTACAGGATTTTGAGGCGGATACATTGCAAGCTGATCTTGTTTTATCCGCAGCTGAAGGAAAATTGGTACAAACAAATAGCAAAGCCCTCAATGTTAAATTTTTAGCGAAGGATAATCTTCACTCATCCGTTATTTTAAAACCCCAAATACCTTATGACTGGAGTCAATATCAAGATTTTAACCTTGCTTTAGACATCAGTAACCAAGGCAAACACTCAGTACAATTATTTCTAGATATTACAGATAAACACGGCGCTAATTACACTCGCAGTGTCAGTATCCCTATTGGTTCAGCTAAAACCTACTACGCCAAATTAGCAGGCCATGATTTGGCTACCCCCGAAGATAGAGGTGACATTGAATTAAATTTTTTATCTGGCTTGAGAAATAACCCAGAGACCTGGCAATCGGATGATGTTCAGTTTATTTCTCTTTGGGGCAAGAAAAATCTAGATGTGAGCGGGATAACTAAAGTTGAGTTAAGTGTGCAATATGCTTTGTTTGATAAAGAAGTTACTATCGATAACATTCGCTTACGTAAAAACCCAACACAAGATAAAGAGTTTTTAACTGGCATAGTCGATAAATTTGGACAAAGTGCTAAACAAGACTATCCAGGTAAAATACATTCACTTGAAGAACTAGCCGAAACTAAACGACAAGAAGCAAAGACCTTAAATGGGCAGTTGTTCTCACAACGCAGCAAGTTTAGTGGTTGGGCAAATGGTCCAAAACAACAGGGCACAGGATATTTCAGCACAGCTAAAGTCAATGGTAAATGGTCATTTATTGATCCTGATGGGTACCCTTATTTTGCTACAGGCCTTGATATTATCCGCTTAGGTGATGCTGCGACTATGACAGGTTATGATTTAGCCGACCCTAAAACTCGTAGTGGACGTCATGTTGCCTTAGATAAACGAGCCAATATGTTTGAGTGGTTACCAGAGGCTACTGATCCTCTTGCTACCCATTATGGTTATATAGGTAACAATCATTCGGGATCATTAGAAAAAGGCGAAACATTTAACTTTCAACGAGCTAATCTTGCAAGAAAATACGGCGAAAACTACGAGCAAAAGTGGTTAGACGTCACAGTTGACCGTATGATTAATTGGGGTTTTACCTCATTGGGAAATTGGACCTCACCTAAGTTATATAGCAACGATAAAGTGCCGTATTTTGCAAATGGCTGGATCCGTGGAAAGTATAAAACTGTTTCAAGTGGACAAGATTTTTGGGGGGCACTGCCTGATGTATTTGATCCGGTTTTTGCCCAAAGTGCCGATTTAACTGCACGTAGAGTAGCGGCAGAAGTTAACGACAACCCTTGGTGTGTTGGGGTATTTATTGATAACGAAAAAAGTTTTGGCCGCTCTGAAACTAAAAATAGTATCTACGGCATAGTGATTAATACTCTGACTCGCGATGGTGAAAATGTGCCAACTAAAGCGCACTTTACACAAATGATGAAAACTAAATACTCAAGCATTGAAAAATTAAATCAAGCTTGGGGTAAAACCATTGCAAGCTGGGATGAATTTAGTAAAGGTATTGATTCAAGCCTAGTGAATGAAATTCAAGAAGCGGATTATTCAGCTATGTTATTTGCTTACTCTGAAAAATATTTTAGTACGGTGAATCAGGCAGTGAAAAAGTATATGCCTAATCATCTGTATTTAGGGGCTAGGTTTCCAGTATGGGGAATGCCAATGGAAGCAGTAAAGGCATCGGCTCAGCATGTGGATGTGATCAGTTTTAATGCTTATAAAGAAGGACTTATTGCCAAACAATGGGATTTCTTAACTGAGTTAGATATGCCTGCCATTATTGGTGAATTTCATATGGGGGCGATGGATAGAGGTATGTTCCACCCTGGCATAGTCATAGCTTCAGATCAAAATGATCGAGCTAAAATGTTTAAAGACTATATGCATTCAGCTATTGACCATCCTAACTTTATCGGTGCACATTACTTTCAGTACGCAGATGGGCCATTAACAGGTAGAGCCTATGACGGTGAAAATTATAATATTGGTTTTATCTCGGTAACAGATAACCCATATACTGAAATGGTAGAAGCGGCTAAGTCACTGAATAAAGAGTTGTATCCTAGAAGGTTTAGCAAGTAGTCCTATTTCAATTAATAATGGGTATATATTTAAAAAGGGGGGAAGACAAAAGTCTTCCCCCCTTTTTAAATCGAATAGAGAATAAATTTTATTCTTGTGAATCTAAATACTTTTCTGCATCAAGGGCTGCCATACAGCCTGTACCTGCCGATGTGATGGCTTGGCGATAAATATGATCACTAACGTCACCTGCTGCAAACACACCTTCTACGCTGGTTTGAGTGGCATTACCTTCAGTACCACTTTGTACTTTAATGTAGCCATCTTTCATTTCTAACTCACCTTCAAAAATTGCAGTGTTAGGCTGATGACCGATTGCAATAAATACACCCATTAGATCCAGTTCTTCAGTGGCATCTGACTTAGTATCTTTGATACGTAAACCAGTAACACCCATATCATCACCTAATACTTCATCTAGTTGACGATCAAAATGTAGTGTCACATTGCCATTTTTAGCTTTCTCTAATAAACGATCAGCCAGTATCTTTTCACTTCTAAAAGAGTCACGTCTGTGGATTACGTGTACTTCAGAGGCAATATTAGATAAATATAAAGCTTCTTCTACAGCTGTGTTACCGCCACCTACCACTGCTACTTTTTGATTGCGATAGAAAAATCCATCGCAAGTGGCACAGGCTGATACACCTTTACCCATAAAAGCTGTTTCAGATTCCATGCCTAAATATTTGGCCGAAGCACCCGTACAAATAATTAAAGAATCACAGGTATATGTGCCTTGATCGCCTGTTAAAGTGAAAGGGCGTTTAGACAAGTCAGTTTTATTGATATGGTCGAAAATGATTTCTGTATCAAACTTTTCAGCATGTTTTTGCATGCGCACCATTAAATCTGGGCCCGTTAAACCATCTGGATCACCTGGCCAGTTTTCAACTTCTGTGGTAGTGGTTAATTGGCCACCTTGTTGAATGCCTGTCAATAACACAGGATTCAAATTAGCACGAGCGGCATAAACTGCAGCAGCATAACCAGCAGGGCCAGAGCCTAATATTAGTAATTTTACGTGTCTTGTTTCAGACATAATATTCTCCAAAATTTTTTCTAAGAGTGCTTAATACAAAAGGACTAAATTTTTATATTTGTTAGACATGTGGGCAACTATATTACTTTCAATGTTGTCAGAGTAGAACTAGCCAATATAACGTATATTTTTTTCTACAGTGTGAATACTATTAGCGGCAAACTATTTATTTTTTGATAATTTAATTTCGCACTCTTGGTATTTAACCGTTAGAATGTCTCACAAGTTTATAAAGGAGAAGTCAATTGGCAACCACAATCACATCTATGGTGAAAGACGGTCAGCAATATATGCAGACATGGCCAATGCAAAAACAACTTTATACTATGTTTCCTGAAGGTCGAGTGATTGCTGCGACTAAGCTGTCTATAACAGTTATGCCTGCATTAGCTGTGTTAACTGTTGCAATTATGTTGAATGCACAAGGTTATGAAAAATTGCCGCAAGCTATTGCCATAGGTGCTTTTTTTATGTCTTTACCTATGCAAGGTTTAATTTGGTTAGGTCATAGGTCAAATCAAATTTTACCGCCATCTCTCAAAGCTTGGTATTTAGATATACACCATAAAATGCAATTACAGGGTTGTGCGTTACAAAGTCCTAAAGCCAAACCTAAATATAGGGAATTGGCCAGTTTATTAAAAACGGCCTTTGATGAGTTAGATAAAGCATTTACTAAACGCTGGATGTAGTTAAAAAGAAAATAAACTTAGTGGTTGGAATGATGGCCCTTGTTATTATTCACCTCGACTCTGTGCCTACATCTTCATAACTGCTAAGTCGAAATCTTTTTATATTATTTTACTAGGGTTAAAACTGTCTGACATCGACGACAACAGTATTGTTGTTGCCCTCTAATAATCTTGTTATGCCTACGAATGCTCAATGGCACATGTCCACATAAACATTGATAAAAAAACTGCTTTCCTGCTACTTTTTTTACATCCATTTGGTGGTATGTCTGCCCATCTAAATTAAATAGTTGGCGCATCAAGGTTTTCCATTCTTTGCCATGGGGACGGACTTTACCAAATAAAGTAAATGCTAATAAGTGACAAACTTCGTGGGGTACTACTTCGTCTAGAAATGCAGTTAAATTATCATTCAACAATATTGGGTTAAAACGTAATTCGTTTTTTTGTAAACGGGCGCATCCTGCTATTTTTCCCCTTTGATTAAAAAAAATATCGGGGATAATAAAAGTATGAGAGAGCTGTTGGTTAGCATGAATAACACATTCTTTTACTTTATTGATAACCAATTGCTGGTTTTGATAGGACAAAAATATAGCGACCTTGCTTAAGAGTTACTGACAATTCGTGTATTTTAAATGATAATTCGTTAATAAACACGCCCTTTGTCAACAGGAACTCCCCTTATGGATATTAATCAACGCCGTTCATTGAACTTTAGATTTTTAGCAGAACCAACAGATGTCAATTTTGGTGGCAAGGTGCACGGTGGTATTGTGATGAAATGGATGGACCAAGTAGGTTATGCTTGTGCGGCACAATGGAGTGGTCGCTATTGTGTCACTGTGTCTATTGGTGGGATCCGCTTTAAACGTCCAATTTTAGTTGGGCAAATGGTTAATCTAAGAGCTAAAATTGTACATACTGGCAGAACCAGTATGCATATTTACATCGCTGTTTTAGCTACTGACCCTAAATTAAACGCTATGGTTGAAACGGGACATTGTATTATGGCTTTTGTGGCCAGTGATGAAGCGGGATACCCTGTTGAAGTACCCAGTTGGCAGCCCCAAACAGAAAGAGATTTAGCCCTAGAGCGTTATGCGATACAAGCTAAAGAATCCGCACAAAGTTTAGATAAAGAGTTACAAAATACCCCTAAGGAAGACTAATCTTCATCTTGTTAACTAAGCTTACTCCGGCATGACAAAGTCATATAACAAAAAGGGTAATTGTTAGACGTCATCTACGACACTACTTGCCTTTTATGCTTGAATGCTTTTAAAGTAGGCCTCTATTTGCTAAGTGGTTCTATACCTAATGAAAAAACTATTTGCCTGTGCATTGTTGATTTGTTGCTCAAGATTTTCCTATGGTTTTGAATTGCAATCTGTTTTAACTGAAATAGAACAGCCTACTGACCTGTTATTTTTACCTGATAGTAAACAGGAGTTATTGATTGCTGAAAAGAATGGAGGCTTGTTACTGGCTAACCTTGAAGATCAGTCACACAATACAATCTACACCTTTGATGTGCGGACTAAAAGTGAGATGGGCCTATTAGGTCTTACCTTACACCCTGACTTTAAAAGTAATGGTTATTTATTTGTTAATTATAATCCTAAGGAAGGTAAGCGTAGAACACGGATATCTCGTTTTAGACTTACCTTACTTGAACACAAAGGTTCACTTGATAATGAAAAGGTAATCTTAGAGGTTGAACAACCGTATGGTAATCATAATGCCGGGCAGCTGGCATTTGGCCCTGATGGTTATCTTTATGTTGGAATGGGAGATGGCGGCTCTGGTGGCGATCCTAAAGGTCATGGGCAAAACCGACAAACTTTATTGGGAACTATGTTACGCCTTGATATTAATACGCCAGACAATGTGCCGTACCAAATTCCCTCAGATAACCCATTTATTAATGATAAAGGCTCACTAGATGAAATATGGGCTTACGGTATCCGTAACCCTTGGCGTTTTACTTTTTATGGTGACAGTTTGATACTTGCCGATGTAGGACAAAATGAATTAGAAGAAGTGAATATTATTCATAAAGGCAAAAACTATGGTTGGAAAATCATGGAAGGTAACAAATGTTTTAAAGATAAAAAACAGAGCTGTGACAAAAGCCAATTTGAGCCGCCTTTGCTTACTTATGGTCGAGATGATGGTCAATCGATTACAGGTGGTGTGGTTTACAGTAAAGGCAGTGTTAAATCGCTAGTTAATCGGTATGTTTATGCTGATTATATTAGCGGCAAGATATGGTCTGTAAATTATCCCTCTTTTGGCGACAATCAACTTGAGGTAGATACTAATATATTTATTTCATCTTTTGCTTTAGATAACACAGGGGAATTGTATTTTACCGACTTTGCTACAGGTAAAATAATGAAAGTAGTTAACTAACCTGAATACTGGACAATCCAACGCCGCTAGGCACAAAAAGAGCGTTATCGAGAGGTTCGGCTTATCCAGTATTCAGGTTACTTATTCATATTGTGCTTCTATTGGCATCAAAGCCGCTTTGATTGTTTGTCCCCAAATTTGATAACCTTTGTTGTTTAAATGCAGATTATCTTTGATAAAAATATCATCCATTACCTCGCCTTCTGGTTGCAGCAGTGGAGTGGCCACATCTACGTAATATATAAGAGGGTCTGTATCAGCTATGGCTTTAAATCCTCGACTAACATCCACCGCCAATGGCCACAATGAATGACGTAATATGCTAGGTTTAACTGACAGTAGGTAAAAACGGGTATCCGGTAATGTACTGCGGACTTTACTAATAACTTGTTTCAGTTGGCTTAAAATTTTAGCTTTAGGAATAGGTGGTGATAAAGCTGTGTCATTATCGCCTTCATAAATCAATATAGCTCTAGGTTGATATTTAATCGCTACGCGGTCGATATAGTGCAGTAAGTCATTCATGTTGCTACCGCCAAAGCCACGAGAAATAACAGTTAAAGGTGCTAAATCAGCATGGACCTTGTTATTCCACATCTTAATACTGGAACTACCTGTCAATACTATGGCACCTTTGGGAGGCATTTTTATAGCATCTTGATTTTCAAACTTTTGGATCGATTGTTCAAAACGAGTTGGGTCTGGTGCTTGTGCGTATACGGACTGACAAATTGAGAAAAATACCAAGATAGAAATAATGATCTTAGTTAATTGTGATGGGGTGTTTTTCATAAGCTCAGCAATTTAATATCAAGTTGAAAATTTAAGCTAACAAATCTGGCAACAAAAAGCCTACTGCTTAATCAAAAATAGTAGGCTTTTAAGTTTATTGTTATCAAACTTGAAATCTGTTTATTTAATTACAACTCACAAGGCAAGCAGTAAGCGTATACACCTTTAGGGTCGTTAAGTTCTACCATAGCTTCAATATCCGCTGTTATTTCTTTGACCAGACTAATTAAGGTATAGCTAGTATCAGATTTAAATGCGCCGTCTAAGCTAACCGCTGTTTTTTGGAATAACTCCCGCCAAAACAGCTCACTTTTAGACAAATCACGTTGGATATATTGAGTATCATATTCAGTTAAATTAGCAAAATCAGCAGCGGCTTGGATACCATCTTGTAAATATCCTAACTCGTCTACCAAACCAATTTCTTTTGCTGTGCTACCAATCCATACACGGCCTTGAGCTATTTGATCGACTTGTTCTTTAGTCATATTACGATTGTTCGCAACTAGGGTAATAAATTTATCGTAACCATGTTCAATACCACGCTGCATGATTTGGCCCATTTTAGGATTTAGGCTACGAGTTACCCCCATGCCAGCAAACTCTGTGGTGCCAACCCCATCAGTATGAATACCCAGATAATCTAAAGTGTTTTCAAACGTCAGGAACATACCGAATATACCTATGGAGCCAGTAATGGTACTTGGTGCTGCAATGATCTTGTCTGCTCCTGCTGAAATCCAATAACCACCTGATGCCGCGTAAGTACTCATTACAGCAACTACTGGTTTGCCGGAGTTCTGTAAGTTTTCGACTTCTTGTCGAATAACTTCAGAAGCAAATGCGCTACCTCCAGGAGAATCAACATATAAAACGACAGATTTTATTGAGTCATCTAGGCGTGCCTTTCTAAGTAATTGAGCCGTACTATCGCCACCAATTGTGCCTGGTTTTTTGGTGCCATTTAATATGGTGCCTTTTGCTACAATAATGCCAACTTTTTTCACATCTTGAGGTTCAAAAGGGAAGGGGTTACTGATGACTTGTAAATAATTTTTATAAGAAATGGCGTTAAAGCCGGTATTGTCTTTGTTACTACCAACTATTGAAACAATTTCTTGCAGGGCTTCTTCACGGGTTTTTAGACCGTCAACCCAGCCGTATTGCAGCGCATATTTTGCGAAGTCGCCATCAACTTGTTCAAATTTTTCTAAAAAAGTATCAAGGTTCTCATCAAAGTTTGATACGTCTAAACCCCGAGCTTCAGCTACTTCAGCTTTGTATTGTTGCCACATAGCAGTTAACCAAGCTTTATTCGCCTCTTTAGCAGCATCAGACATGTCATCACGAATATAAGGTTCGACAGCCGATTTATAAGTACCCACTTTAAAAACGTGAGTCTGAGCCTTAAGATTTTCGATAGCAGATTTAAAATAAGTTCCGAAACGACCATATCCTTCAAACAACATAAAGCCCATAGGATTTAGGTATAAATGGTCTGCATGACTGGCTAGATAATATTGGTTCTGACTATAATAATCGCCAATCGCATAAATAGGTTTTTCACTTTCTTTAAAGTCATCAAGGGCAACCGCAATTTGTTCTAATTTATCTAAACCTGCACCACCTAAACCGTGTAAGTCTAAGACTAAGGCTTTGATACGGCGATCTTGTTTGGCATTGTGTAAAGTATGTAATACGTCTTGTAATAGTACTTCAGGATTTTCAGAATCTTGCTCAAGTGCTTCGCTAATAAATTCTTCGAAGGGATCGATTGCTTGTTTTTCGATAACTAAATCACCCTTTAGTTTTAAAACTAAAGCTGAACCTTGTGGCACTGTAATTTTGTTACCATCTTTACTCGCAACTGAAATAATTACGATGATGATCCCAATAAAAATAAGATTAAAAAATAATTTACGACTGAAGTTTAAAGCAGTCCAAATTCCGACGAATAAAGATTTCGTCCAACTTTTTCCAGATGACATAAAAGAATTATCACACTTTATTAATTAATAATAATGCATCCTATCTAAAATTGAGCTAATAGGGTATTTGCAAATGTAATTCTTTGTAACTTTTAAATCTAACTAAAAGAATATAGACTGGTCTGACTAGATAGCTAAGCAAGAGTAAAATCGCCCATGACACAAAATAAATATTTTCCTCACCTGTTTGAACCATTAGATTTAGGATTTACTCAATTAAAAAACCGTACATTAATGGGCTCTATGCATATTGGTTTAGAAGAGGAAAAAAATGGTAATGAAAAACTAGCTACATTTTACGGTGAACGTGCGGCGGCTGGTGTTGGTTTGATTGTTACTGGTGGAGTGAGCCCTAATCGTCAGGGCTGGTTATTACCTTTTGGTTCTAGAATGGCCAATAAGAGTCATGCTAAACATCACAGGGTGATCACCGAAACTGTGCATCAGCATCAAGGGAAGATATGTCTGCAAATTTTACATGCAGGTCGTTATGCTTATCATCCATTTAGTGTGGCCCCTTCGGCCATTCAATCCCCTATAAGTCCTTTTAAACCTTGGGCTTTGTCTAAAAGAGGGGTGTTATCTACTATTGAAGATTACGCAAATTGTGCTCATATGGCCAAACTAGCGGGTTATGACGGGGTTGAGGTGATGGGATCTGAAGGTTATTTAATTAATCAATTCCTCTGTACCAGGACCAATAAGCGCAATGACCAATGGGGAGGTAGCTTTAGTAACCGTGCACGTTTTGCTGTGTCGATAGTTGAGGCAATAAGACAAAGAATAGGCACCGATTTTATTATTATATTCCGTCTATCTATGTTGGACTTAGTCGAACAGGGCAGTAGTTGGCAGGAAGTGGTTAGCTTAGGTAAAATGATTGAACAAGCCGGAGCTACAATTATTAACACTGGCATAGGTTGGCATGAAGCCCGGGTGCCAACTATCAGCACTATGGTGCCAAGAGCCGCATTTTCTTGGGTAACTAAAAAGATGAAGGCGGAACTCAGTTTACCTTTAGTTACCACTAACCGAATTAATACACCTGAAATAGCCGAAAAGGTGTTGGCCGAAGGACATGCCGATATGGTCTCAATGGCCAGGCCCTTTTTAGCTGACGAAAAGTTTGTTGAAAAAGCATCACAGGGGAAAAGTGATCAAATTAATACCTGTATTGCTTGTAATCAAGCTTGTTTAGATCACGTGTTTAAACGTCAACGGGCGAGCTGTTTAGTTAACCCGAGAGCGGGTTACGAAACTGAATTAAATTTTCCAGTGACTAAGCATAAACAAAAAATTGCGGTCGTAGGCGCTGGGCCTGCTGGATTAGCCTTTAGTAGTTATGCAGCTGAGCGTGGACATGAAGTACATTTGTTTGATAAGCACCAAGAAATAGGTGGACAGTTTAATTACGCTAAACGTATTCCTGGTAAAGAAGAGTTTTATGAAACGATACGCTATTTTAAAAATAAACTTGACCGTGTTGGTGTGCGGTTACATTTAGAAAATACACAAACAGTCGACAGTTTAGTGGCGCAAGATTTTGATCAAGTGGTGTTGGCAACAGGCATAGTACCAAGACAATTAAATATTCCAGGCATAGAACATGCGAAAGTACTGAGTTATTTAGATGTGCTGCGAGATAACAAACCGGTCGGTAAAAAAGTAGCAGTGATTGGGGCGGGGGGTATAGGTTTTGATATAGCAGAATTTTTGGTAGAAAAAGAGTCATTGTCTACCCAAACTGATGAATGGTTAAAATCTTGGGGTATAGATAAAAACCATCAAGGCGATGGCGGTTTAATTGCAGCAGAAATCGAAGCGCCAGCCCGTGAAGTTTATTTACTACAGCGAAAAGACAGCAAAGTAGGCAAAGGCTTAGGTAAAACCACAGGCTGGATCCACCGTGCTTCCCTTACTCGTAAAAATGTGAAAATGATGGCCGGGGTAAATTATATAAAAATTGATGATCAAGGTTTACATATTGAAGTGAATGGTCAAGCTCAGTGTTTAATAGTGGACAATATCATTTTATGTGCAGGACAAGAGCCTTTACGAGAGTTACAGGCTGGTTTGTTGGAAAAGAATATTCGCACTCATTTAATTGGTGGCGCCGACTTGGCATCTGAATTAGATGCCAAGCGGGCAATTAGACAAGGGGCCGAATTGGCCGCAGTGATTTAATTTTAATTGACCTTAGGAATTAAGCTGCGGTCGCTGGGCTAGATGAAATTGTACTGTTAGCTTTATTACCTTTTAGTTTTTCCACCAATAAATAATTGATTGGTACTAAAATTAAGGTGATAAAAGTAGCAAATAAAATACCAAAACCTAAAGATACTGCCATAGGAATTAAGAATTGTGCCTGAGTTGATTTTTCAAATAACAAGGGCATAAGTCCAAAAAAGGTAGTTAAACTGGTCAACATTATAGGTCTAAATCTAGATGCCCCAGCCGTAAGTACCGCTTCAATTAAACTGCTACCTTCAAGTCGCTTCTTATTGATAAAATCAACTAAGACCAGTGAATCGTTTACAACCACGCCGACTAGAGCCAACATGCCTAATACACTCATTATGGTTAAATCCATGCCCATTATCCAATGGCCAATAACAGCGCCTATCATGCTAAATGGAATAACACTCATCACAATCAATGGTTGCACATAAGACTTAAACGGAATGGCGAGCAGGCCATAAATGGCAAAGAAAACCATCAACAAGCCAATTGACAAAGATGCGAAAGATTCTCTTTGTTCACGAGCTTCGCCTTCAAGTTTATAACTGACACCAGGGTATTGATTAACTAGCTCATCAACGTAATCTGTTAGTTCTGCTTGCAGCACTGTCATATTAGTTTTGTCTTTTTCAATGTCGGCGGTAACACTCACTGTACGGAAACGGTCAATACGTCTAATTTGTGAGGGACTTTTTCCTGGTGTCAGTGTCGCCACATGGGCCAATGGTACTGTGCCACCACTAGGCAGTTTAATCAGTATATTTTGTAGATCAGAAATAGAATGCCTTTCTTCTATCGGTAATCGCACCATTACCCGCACATCATCTCGTCCTCTTTGGATACGCTGTACTTGGCTGCCAAAAAAGGCGTTTCTCACTTGATTAGAAATATTAACTCTAGTTAGACCTAAAGCATTACCTTGCTGAGTGAGCTCAATCTGTAGTTCTTCCTTACCGTCAGACATACTATCAGCAATATCAAATACAGTAGGGTAGGTGCTTAAATGTTGTTTTATTTGATCGGCTACTTCTTGCAAAGTGCTTTGCGAATTGCCAATTAATTGTACGTCTATAGGATCTGAGGAACGGCCTATTTCGGCCCTAAAAGTCACACTTTCTGCACCGGGGATTTCACCAATTAAGCCTCGCCATTCTTGGACTAATTGAGCTGAAGTGATAGAGGATTCTCTACTTTCTGGAGGGGTAATTTCGAATCTGACCGAGCCAGTATTGGCTGAACCTCCTCGGCCACCAGTTGAGGCCAGAATATTTAATACGATACTTTCGCCTGATTCTTTATCCGTATATTTTTCTTTAAGATCATGTGCTTTATCTGCCATCTTGACAATATACTTATTGGTCACATCAAATGTAGTACCCGTTGTCATTGTCAAGGTGGCTCTTACTGTCTCACTGGGTATACGAGGAAAAAATACAAACTTTGTCCAGCCACTCATCAGTAAGGTGGTAATGATCACAAACGTACCAATAAACAGCGATAATGTGGCTAATTTGTGGCGTAAGCATAAACCTAGTAATGGTTGGTAATACACTAATATGGCTTTTTCAAATCCGTCAGCGAATTTTTGTTGCCATATTTGTAAGCGATTTCGAGACTCTTCTTTTTCGTCTCGCAACTTTAAGTATTTTAAGTGAGAGGGCAAAACAAATTTAGACTCTATCAAGGAAAATAGGAGTACGGGTATAACGATAACGGGAATTTGCGCAAATAAAGCACCACGGCCACCTTCCATAAAGGCGAAGGGTAAAAATGCCACTATTGTGGTCAAAATACCAAAGGTCACAGGTGTCGCGACTTCTTGAGTACCTCGAATAGCCGCTTCTTCACCGGATTCGGCGGTTCGCATATGAGTGTATATGTTCTCGCCGGTAACTATTGCATCGTCGACCACTATCCCCAATACCAGTATGAAGCCAAATAAACTAATCACATTGAGGGTTACGTCAAAGATAGGCATAGCTAAAAATGCGCCCATAAATGATACGGGTATACCAATAAACACCCATAATGCTATGGCTGGGCGCAAAAATAAGGTTAACAGTAACAATACTAATATACCGCCTTGAATGGCGCTGCCGGTTAGAGTGGCAATTCGATTTTTAACAATCTGTGAGTCGTCGTCCCAATAACTGAGTTCGTAACCTAATGGCAAACTGGCTTGTTTTTCTTGAATGTAGTCTTTAACTTTAGTTGCCACTTCTACTGCACTTTGTTGACCAATACGATAGACATCAATAAAAGCGGCTTGTTTACCGTTAAAACGAGTGCGAATAGGGGTTTCTTCAAAGTCATCTTTGATTTCGGCAATGTCTTTTAGACGTAATATAGAGCCATCTTGATTGGTCAGAATAGGAATATTACTGAATTCATCCTTACGATAAGCCTGACCTTTGGAACGAATTAACACATCGCCTCCATCAGTCTTTATATTCCCAGCTGATATGTCTTGACTAGAACTTGCTACTGCTGAGGAAATATCGGCTAAGGTTAATCCATATTGACGTAATTTTTGTTGGGGAACTTCTAGGGCAATTTCGTAATTACGTACACCTGCTAATTCTAATTGGGTGATGCCAGGAATACGTAACAGGTCATCTCGAATTTGTTCGGCAAACTCATTGATTTCTTTTTCGCCATAATCGGCCGCGATTGTCACGGCTATTACTTCACGTATTCTTTGTGCAAGGGATATAACAGGCTTTTCTGCCGTGCCGGGGAATGTATTAATGGCATCAACACGAGATTTTATATCGGCTAATTTTTCTCTAGCATCGTAGTCGGATTCTATTTCAATAGTCACCCGAGCCGAGCCTTCAGAAGAGACACTAGTGATCTTTTCAATGCCCTCCAAATCTTGAACGGCTTCTTCAATTAATATTGCCACCCCAAGCTCTGTATCTTCTGGCGTCGCACCTCTAATTGATACACTGACGTTAATTACATCGGATTCAAAAGAGGGGAATACTTCTAAAGGAATACGACTGGTAAGACTGTAAACACCGGCCAATAATATTGTGATCATCAGCAGATTGGCTGCTACGTGATTTCGTGCAAACCAAGCAATCATAGTATTTCTCTACTTATGTGATTATTAATGCTGCTAGTAATCATTATTGTGGTCCTTTCGCGCCGTTAGGTGTTTGACCACTTTGTCGACGTTGTTTTAATTCTTCTAGGGTAATGCCCATACGTTTAGCTGCTTCACGCATTCTTGCATCTTTGTCCGTAGCAGAGTTATTGTTTTTTGCTCTGCCGGAAATGGCAACAGGTGTACCTGAACTGACTTGGCCTAAAGGAGTAGTAACCAACACATCATTGGCTGAAAGGCCATCTTCAATAATGGTTTTTTGGCTATTCTGCCAGCGAATTTTAATATCGCGACGTTTTAATAAGTCATCTTCCACTACGTACACATAACTGCCTTGGTAAATCGCGTTATTGTTAATGACGATGGCATTATTGATAGTTTTACCTTGTACTTTAGCGCTGACATATTGGCCAATTTTAATTGATGTACCTGGATGGATTGTTGGATTATATGGGTCTTTGATTTGTGCAACTATGTAAAGCTGCTGTGAGCTGGCGTCTATCGCTGCTTCAGTGCGAGTAATTTGTCCGACCCAATGTTGGTTGCTGGTTAAACTAGAAGTGAAATTAGCTTCTATAGAAGGTAATTCAGGGTTGTTGATGCGAAACTCTTCAGGAAAGTTAATCAAGTCAATATCACTATTATTAATAGGTAAACGAATTTCAACTGAATCTGTTGAGTAAATTTCTGCCAATTTACTGTTATTTGCTAACACTTGGCCAAAGTCAACTAATTGGCTCAAGATACGTCCATCATATGGCGCGGTAATTTTTGTACGTTCAAGGTTTAATTGGGCGCGAGCGAGTTGTGCTTCTGCTGACAATAAGTTGGCTTTAGCTGCAGCTAATTGCGGTTTACGTAGCACCAAATCACTAGCTGGTTGCCCATTACCTAGTCTTTGCCAATCAATTTCTGCTTGTTTTGAGTTAGCTTCTTCTTCTAATAATTTTTGTTGAGCAGATAACAAACTTGCTTCGGCAATTTGTTTATCTGCCAAGTAATCTCTTTGATCGAGTTTGACTAAGACGTCACCCTTACTAAAAAAGCCACCATTTCTAAATTGTGGACTCACATAGTTTATTTGACCTGATACTTGGGCCACAAGTGCGCTTTGTGTTTTTGGTTGCACAGTACCGTAACTATCGACTATGACTTGATATTGTTGTGGTTGTAAATTTACAACTTCAACAGTTAATTGTGGTTTTGTTGATTTTCCACCGCGACGACTTTCAGGAGGATTATTAAGAATAAAATTAGCTACAAGGGCAGTGACTGCTAAAATAATCAGTGGAATTAGCCATTTTTTGGTATTACTCATAGGTTGAGTCGTCCTGTTGATTGTTATTGTTTTGGCTAAAATCGCCGCCTAAGGCAAGATGTAAATTGACTCTGTTATTGAGTAATTGATTCTTGATTTGGATTAATGAACTTTGCGCGTTAAAAGCTCGACTTTGAGCATCAAGTACAGTGGTGTATGTCACCAATCCTTTTTGGTATTGCTCAAAAGATAAATTCTCAGCCGCCAATGCATTTTCTTCTGCATCCAAAGTCGCGTGATATCTTTGTAATAAATTCTTTTCATTGCTGATAGCGTTCTCTACCTCAGCAAAGGCGCCATATAATGTATTAAGGTAAGCTTGTTCTTGTTGTTTGAGTCTTAATCTAGCAATTTCTTCACTGGCTTTTAAATTTCCAGCATTAAAAAGAGGTGCGGTAATGCCGCCTAACAAAGACCAAGCAATAGATGAAGTGGTGAGAAGATCTGATAACTCGTCAGAAGTATTCGAAACAGAAGCGGTTAATTTGATACTTGGAAATCTTTGTTTGTGGGCAAATGCTAATGCTGCATCTTGCGCTAACACCTGATACCAAGCAGACTGTAATTCTGGTTTACGGCTAACTATTTCTGAGGGCAGACCTAAGGGAATGTCATTTGTCAGCAGAGGCAAGCTTTGTTGATTAATTTCAGTAACGATTTGACCGCTAGGGTAACGGCCCAAAAGTTGTTCTAATACGCGGGCCGATTGCAACAAGTTTGTTTGTTGCGATGCTAAATTAGCTGTTTCTGTATTTAATTCATTTCTAGATAAATACACATCTAACGCTGTATTCACCCCTTGTTGATAGCCTGATTCAATAATATCTAAGCTCTGTTGAGCATTTTTGACTCTTTGTTGGAACAAGTGTGTCAACTGATTAGCCATGATCAGGTTAAATCCATTACTGATAACCTGACCGACAATTTCCTGCTTTTGTTGTTGATGTTGGGCTTTAGTTGCCAAATAGTTTAAATGAGCATTTTTTTGATTATCAGAGAGTTTACCCCAAATATCTATCTCGTAACTTGACTCTAATTTAAGTGAATGTTGATTACTGACTACTTGAGTGGCTGCAGTTTTACTTCTACTTGTATTTAAGCTCAAGTCTAAATCAGGCCAAAGTGATGCACCACTTTGTATAACTTGTTGCTTTGCTATATCAACGCTGTAAGCTGCTTGAAGCAGGGCTTGGTTTGAGTTCAGTGCTTGATTAATAAAGGTCTCTAAAAAAGGCTGTTGAAATTGTGCAAGCCAATTATTCTCGATGACTGATAATTGTTGAGTATGTTGCCAATTTTCTGGAATTTGAAAATGTTGTATTTCTTTGTTCACTTGTTGCGTATTGATACAACCATACAAAGAAAAACTGAATAATATCGGGATGTAAAATTTCACTATTGGGTGATTCTCAAGCCAGTTTTATTGATAAGTTAAACTATTGATTGTTAGCAATAAAGTACTTTACGCAATTTTTACAATTAAGTGGCTGATTAGTTATTTTGATTAGGATATTTTCAGGTAAATTTAGCTTAGACATTATCATTAAAAAACATGACTTTATGTTGTTTATCTCTATTTTCTTTTACTTTATACATAGTCGTGTCAGCTTGTTTAATAAGTGTGTCTATGTCACAAACTTGATCTTGTTGGTAAAAAGTCACCCCTACACTGGCACTGACAGAGACTGTTTCATTCACTTGTGTTAATAAATACGGGTTTTCAATATTACTGATTATTTTGTCGCAAACATTATGTACTTCTTCAACAGTTAATCCCGGTAAGATAATAACAAATTCATCTCCTCCCCAACGAGATAATATATCTCGACGACGTAATGCCTGTGTTAACTGTTGCGCCACATGGATTAAAATTTCATCGCCAGCATCATGCCCATAAATATCATTAATGGGTTTGAATTTGTTTAAATCCAGCAATATCAACGCAAAAGCTACATTTGATTCTATCAATTGCGTTAAAGTTTGTTTCGCCCCTCTGCGATTGAGTAGATTGGTCAATTGATCTGTGCGAGCTTTTAGATCTAGTTGTTCTATTTTTAATCTACCGGCTGATATGTCATGCAGAGTGATTTGGTAATATTCACCAAAATCATCAGTTAGGGTCGCAGTTACAATAGTCTGGACCCAGATAGAGTTATCTTCGACGTTGTAGTTTAATTTGAATTCCCCTGATGCTATTTCATTGTGATTAAATGCACTAGTCACTTGATGATCAAGTTCAATAGGATTTTCAAATAAATCTCTTAAATATGGGCCAAAATTTGTTTTGAAAGGGACCTTAAGTTTTTGTAATAATTTATCAAATGCTTGATTGTGTAAAACTATATCACCATTAGGTTCGGCTAATACAATAGGTGAATTAGAATTTTCAAAAAGCAATTTAAAATGGCGAGATAATTTTTCTACTTGCTGGCGTAATTTCCGTTCTTCGGTAATTTGATTTTCAGTTTTCCCTAGTAACAAATTGATATCTTTAACTAATATACCAATTTCACTATTATCATGAAAATTAGGTAATTGTATGCGTTCATTCGTACCAATAGACAACTCATGTAGTCGTGTCGCAATAAAAATTATCGGCCGAGTTACAATAAAATAGGCAACAAACACAATAATTAACACAATGATTGCGGCTTGTATGGTAATAGAGATTTGGTTATCTGAGCTAATTTCAGATGCTCGCTTTTCAATGTGTTTAATATTAGGCGTGATAACTAAATTGCCTACTTTGCGGTCTTTTTCAAAGGGAGAATACAGGGGAAAGGTGCGACTATCTTCGGTTTTTCGATAACCAGCAGAGTCCACTAAAAATTCTTTTGCGGTAATCGAAACACCTTTTACAATATCATTACTCATTAAGCCGGAAATAACTTCTGTAGCTAGTTCTTTATCGAGTAGATATGTTGCAACTGATGCGGTAGAAGAAACAGTTTTAAACAGTTGCTCTACTTCAATTTGGCCATTTTCTTTTTCATTAATATAGGTGAAATGGGAATAAAATTGGGAAATAATCAAACCAATTACAAAAGCTGAAATTACAACTGCTAATGTAAGGCGAAGTATTAATCCGTTTTTATTCATTAAAGTTGTATACCACTTTTAGTTCAGGGGTTAAGTTAGAAGCACAAATATAGCCTATTGCAGAGTTCGTACTATTAATCAACGCTACCACATTTTCTTCACTTGTCACAATATCTGCTGTTCTTGCGTGTCCGGTAAATTTAAGTCTTGCCCAATATGAGTTTACACTGGCTAAAGAACGGCCAATTAAATTTTGATAAAAAATTTCTTTAATTCTATTGTTATCTTCTAACTCTAATGGACTTGCAGAATCCCCATTGGGATAGGCAATATATTTACCCATGAAAATGTCAATCACTTCTGACTTAGTTAATTTATCAGTCGGATTATTTTTATTCACTACTACCACTAATTCTTCAGCAGACTGCGCTAAATGACAACAAAATAATAAAGAGATAATCAGTATAAACCGAATCATAATGCAAAGCTCAGGGTAAACATGACACTAGTGACTGTTCGGCCTGTATCATTACCCTGCTCCCTTAGCCAAAGAGTCGCTCCATTTTCATCTACATTGGTGACATTAAGTTGAAATTTTGATGTTAGATTGGTGCTGATATCACGCCGCCAACCAATTGAGTAGGTTGTCTGATTTGTACTATAAAAGTTTTTTGAATCCTCTATGTATTTAATCAACTCGGGAAAATATTGTGTATCTATTGGTTCGTCAAATATATAATTATCAGCGGAGGATTGAGAATATAAACCGTAATAGGTATTCGCTCCATGACGATAACTTGCGCTAAAATAACCACTATCGACAGGAAGTTCAGAAGTTGCCTCAGTGACAATCCTGCCTACTTCAAAACTAAATAACCAGTTTTGCCATTCCTTTTGGCCGCTGAAAGAGTAGTATTTTGCGATGCTATCTTTCAAGTTTAATGAATGACTAAAATCTAGGCGGTTAGGCCATAGGTATTCAGGGACCAGTTCAATTTGTTCACTGAGAAGGCGAATAGCATCAGCATTGTTATCGAAGGTTATTTTTGTATATCTCCCTTGGATATTCCAATCAAATTGATCGTAAGAGATTGAGGCGCCAAGCATACTCGATAAATCGAAATGTTGATTATCACCGAATGCATGCACAACTGATTGACTTTTCCCGAGGAAAAATTTGTACTTGAGAGTGCCTGAATTAAAACGTGTTTTGTATGTAATATCGCCACCATCTAAGTGTTCAAACGGACTTAAGGCATAAACCTCAGTTGGCACGTTGGTCCAAGTATAAGCAACATTGATATTTCGATATTCTGTTATTTTAAATAGATCAGGAATCAATCTACCTAATCTAACTGACCATTTTGCAGAAGGTGAATATTTGAAAAATGCCATAGTGATGAAGTCGCTAGCAGTCGCATCATTCATATCTTTTAATACGACTTGGCCAAGAAACTCTAACTCTCTGTTTATGGATACATCGACTTGTCCACCCAACAACGAGTTTGATTGAAAATCAAGATCACCTGCAAATACACCATTGTCGGAGTTAATATTATTGCGATAGCCTAATTGATTTGAATCGGCGAGGGTGAGTCCTAGGGTACCAAAAGCACTCCATTGGACTTCTTCAGCAGTAACAAATGATAGTATGCTTTTAGTAATGATAAACATACATAATATTATTTTTAACACATTAACCCAAAATTCATTTGTAACGAGAACAAAGTGTACGTTTATATAGGTTAATTTTCAAAGTAAAATTAAGTATTCAAATTACTCACTCAGCATGATTTTTATCTACTGAGTGTAAAAAACCAAACTTAAATGAGTAATTTTGATTAGGGTAGGCAGATGATTAGTGGTGGTGCCCGCCTGACAGTGCTTTACCTTTATCATCGTAAAAGCCGCTTGCTCCAGGTTCAATAAAACCTAGTGTCACCATGTTCGTTAAAAAAGGATCGGTATGGTCATCACCAATATCGGCAAAGTCTGTAGTTTGGTACTTATCTAGAGCAGTAAAATAGGATTGAATTATTTTTGCTTGCTCTGTTAGTTTAACCAGTTGCCATTTTTCTTGATGATGATCAGATACTAAAGTAAATGATTTAACTAATTTTCGTTCTGGTAACCATTCGATAGTAATTTCAGAATCTGTATCTTTTTTAGATAAATAATCAATCGAGTCGCAGCCTTTATCTAATTGATTAGTGAGTGTCATGGTGTTTAAAAATGTATCGGATATAAGTTGCAACCGATAGGACCAATCGGTTTCTTTTTTACCATGTACAGTTTCACCTGGCTGGTATTCGATGGCTCTTTTGTGAGCTTCAAAAAAACGAGTGGGTTTGATTAGTTGCTTTTTACTATTGGGGACAAGTTGCCACATTTCAGAAACAAGAGTGGAAGGATACTGATGTGCAACCGTATTTTTTTTTCGCCATAGAATAAGTTCAGTGGTTTTGCTTGCTTGATCTTTGCGTTTAATATCGATTTGATATTTAGCTTGTAAATATGAATCTTGATGACAGTCGTTTTGCCCAAAAGCTTGAGTGGATACGCCAGTTAATGTGAGTATTAATAGTGTTGTTTTTAGCAAAGGAAATTCCTTATTTACAAATAGAAAAACATGGTGCACGAACATGCACCATGTTTGTTGTACAAACTGCTAGTGATTATTGTTTAGCAGCATTGGCTTTTTCAGTTAAATTGGCAGCAAAGTCCATGATATGGAAAATCATGCTTTGTTCTTGTGTACCATTCACTAAAAACGCTGCTGGACCAGAAGCAAATACACCTACGTCTTCCCCTGAGTGAGACTCAGAACCCATTGGGATTAACGCTTCTTGGTGGAACCCAGCTGTAGTGGTATCGACACTTGTTAGGTCTTTTCTACCTGCATCTATAGCTGTGCTATAGGCTACGTCTGCATCGGTTTCTGTGCCTAAGTCACGGAAACCTAATCCATTGGTATAACCTAGCGTGGTGTATGGTGTGCCATCGGCTGCAGTAGCAGGCTCGGTTGCTCCAACATTGACCACTTTACCTAATATAGGGTTACCGCGTTTTGGATAACCGGCTATGGTAAATACATGACCGTGATCCGCAGTGACTATGATTAAGGTATCCGACATATCAGTCATTGCTACCGCTTTAGCAACAGCATTAGAAAGTTCTATAGTGTCGGTTAAAGCACCATAGGCGCTGCCTGCATGGTGAGCATGATCTATTCGACCTGATTCAACCATTAAGAAGAAACCTTCAGCATTGTTATCTAGAATACCGATAGCTTTTTCTGTCATTTCACTCAGTGACGGTTCACCGGCAACATCGTTTGCACGATCTGCTTCATATTGCATGTGTGATTCATTAAATAAACCTAGCACTTGGGTGGTATTTTCTGTGTCTATGGCATCAAAACCAGTTTGATCCATCACATAAGTGCCAGTGGTGTATTTTGCTTGCCATTCTGCAGTTAAGTCTCGACCGTCAGTACGATCACCTTCAACAGGGCTGTGAGCATCTGTGCTGTTAAATGCTACGTCTTTAGGTAAAAAGTGACGACGTCCACCGCCAAATACCACTTCCATGCCGTCAACATCGATTCCGCCAACAGTAGTTTCAAGGTTTGTTTCAAAATTCACTAGTTGATCGGCAATGTCTTTACAACCAGCTGTCACGGCCGCTTCAGGCATATCAGAAATATCTTCCCAGTTTCTATCCGCTGATTTGGCATAAGTCGCCGCTGGTGTAGCGTGAGTGATGCGTGCTGTAGAGATGATACCTGTTGATTTACCGGCTATTTCAGCAAGTTCCACTGCAGTTAATAACTCGTTTCCTGCCACTGTTGAGCAATCACCACGTTCAATATCTGCATCAACACCAATTACACCTACGTCTGTTTTCACACCACTGATCATGGCTGTCATGGTACCTGCAGAGTCAGGGGTTTGAGCATCGACGTTATAGGTTTTAGCTAATCCAGCAAAAGGGAATTTATCAAAACTAAGCTGATTTTCTTCACCTAATTTACCTTCTAATTGGCCTTCAAGAATACGTGATGCAGTAATGGTAGAAACACCCATACCGTCGCCAACGAATATAATAACGTTTTTAGCTTTACCTTTAAGATCCGTTAAAGTTTTAGCTTTAGTAGATTTGCTATTGGTACTTTGAGTAGCGACAGTCACACCTGTGGTATTCAACCAAAGTTGTTTTGCTTGGTTCACTTCTTGTTCAGCTTCAATATACCAGTCATTATTTAAACTGGTAAGGAGTTCACTTGAAGCTACATTAGTGTTGCCAGCAGTACAGACATACTCAGAGGCAGTGACTTCTGTGTCATCCAAGACACCACTGTTATCAATGTCTAAACCAGAGTTAATTTGTACACCACTGTTTGGACAATTTGTGTCACCTATAGGTAAGTTAATTTGTGCAATTAAACTATTGAAGCCATTCGAACCATCAGTTCCATTGGTACCGTCGGTTCCATTAGTTCCATCAGTTCCATCAGTACCATTGGTTCCATTAGTACCGTTTGTTCCATCTATTCCGGGAGATCCAGTTGCACCTTTAGCTCCATCATCACCATCTGATATACAGCCAGAAAGACCTAAAATTGCGATAGCTATCGCACTTAATCGTAAAATTTTCATGTCTAACTCCTGACTATTGTTTAATTAGATCTAATGATTGATTGATAAGGTGGAACACGACACTTTGTTCGATCACCCCTTGAGCTAATTGTGCTCCTGGACCTTGAGCATGTAGGCTAATATCTTCACCTGAGTGAGTTTCAGAGCTTAATGGAATAAGGGTTTCTTGGTGAAATCCAGCTGTTGTGGTGTCCACGTTAGTTAAATCTTGACGACCTGCTGTAATGTCATATCCATATGTGGCATCTGCGTCAGTTTCTGTTCCTAAGTCTCTAAAACCTAGGCCATTGGTATAACCTAATGTGGTATAAGGCATGCCATCAGAAGCGGTAGCAGGCTCGGTTGCCCCTACATTAACCACTTTACCTAGAATTGGGTTACCACGTTTAGGATAGCCAGCTATGGTAAATACGTGACCGTGGTCAGCTGTGACTATGATTAATGTTTCTTCATCGTTAGTCAGTGAATTTGCCATTTCAACCGCTTTAGCAAACTCGATGGTTTCGGTTAACGCGCCGTAAGCACTGCCTGCATGGTGAGCGTGATCAATACGACCCGATTCAACCATAAGAAAGAAACCTTTTTCGTTGTTATCTAGTTTTTGAATGGCTTTGGCGGTCATTTCACTTAGTGAAGGTTCACCTGCGATATCGTTGGCACGATCTGCTTCATATTGCATATGAGATTCATTGAATAGTGCGAATAATTTGTTACCTGTTTCAGGATCAAAACTATCAAATCCAGTTTGATCCACAACATAAGATCCTGTTGGATATTGGCTTTGCCACTCTGCGGTTAAGTCTCTTGCATCTGTGCGATCTCCTTCGATGTCACTTACCGCATCTGCGCTATTGAACGCTGCATCTTTCGGTAAGAAGTGACGGCGGCCACCGCCCATCAACACATCGATACCATCAACATCTACACCAGAATAACGAGACTCGACTATAGATTCAAAATTGACTAGTTGTGAAGCAATATCAACACAGCCAGCTGTAACAGCTGCTTCAGGCATATCTGATACATCTTCCCAGTTACGGTCAGCCGATTTTGCATAAGTGGCAGCAGGAGTGGCATGAGTAATGCGAGCTGTAGATATGATACCTGTAGAAAGACCTTTTATTTCTGCTAATTCTAAAGCGGTAACTACTTCATTACCTTCTACTGTTGAGCAATCACCGCGCTCAATATTTTCGTTAACACCTATGACACCTACATCTGTTTTAATGCCACTCATCATCGCCGTCATAGTACCGGCAGAATCTGGTGTTTGTGCATCCACATTATAGGTTTTGACCAAAGCTGTATGAGGGAAGCTTTCGAAACTCAGGTATCCTTCTTCACCTGGGTTACCTTGCATTTGTCCATTCAATATACGAGCAGCTGTTAATGTTGACACACCCATACCGTCGCCTACAAATAAAATGACGTTTTTAGCTTTAAAGTTGTTATTAACTGCTAATTTAGCAGCAATGTTTGCTTGAGCATCGGTGTACCAGTCATTCGTGGATTGATGTTCAGGTACGACTTGAGCGTTCAAGCCAGAAGATACCGCCAATGCGATTGCACATGACGTAGCAGTCCAGGTCTTTCTCATCTTGTAGTTATCCTATTAAAGTAGTGTTTGACGTGCATAACTAAGCTCAGCTTTAAACTAGGTTTAGGTATATGACGGCGAATAGAATAAGGTCGAATTATGAATAACTAACGACAAATTAATGACATTATAAAGTCAGTATTATGTAATTTTTGTGAAATATTATGTTATATTATAACGTTGCTAGGTCTGGCTGTTTCGTAGCGATACGGGCAGTTTTATTGAGGAAATTACTACAGTATGTAGAAGGTATTTCGAGTAATAGATACTGGGTTTAAAACGCTAATGTAGTTAAATTCACACCAGCACTAGACACCTTTAAAATACTGCCTTGATCATACCAGTCGCCCAGTACTATCCGCTGCGCGGTTTGGCCGTCTATAACTAAATCATGAATCGCAGGTCTGTGCGTGTGGCCGTGGATCAATCTTTTGACTTGATGTTGTTGCATGCTCAATACAACATCTTCAGGGGTAACATCCATGATTTCTGAGGTAAGATTTTTGTGATTTTTTTGACTGGTTTCTCGCCCTTTTTTAGCTAATTTTCGTCTGGTGTTTAATGGCAGGCTTAGCATTAATTTAGGCCACCACCAGCCGCGGGCTTTTTTACGAAATTTTTGATATGCCACATCTTTGGTGCAGAGTTCATCGCCATGCATCAGTAAGGTAGGTTCCCCATATAAATCCACTACGACTTGTTCTGGCAATAGTGTCATGCCGGCTAATTTGGCAAATTTATCTCGCACTAAAAAGTCTCGATTACCATGAATAAAATATATCGGAACACCTTGATTTTTAAGCCTGTTAAATGCGTTGGCAATAGATAAGGTAAATTCATTTAAATCATCATCACCTATCCACATTTCAAATAAATCACCTAATACATATAAAGCTTCTGCTTGCGGCGCTTGCTCACGCATAAAGGTAAACAAACATTGATTAATGTCGTCTCTTTCGGCAGATAAATGTAAGTCAGAAATGAAATAAGTAAATGGAGTCATGGGATCAGATTTATAAGAAAACTAAAACAAAAAGCGCTTACTGTAATCAGTAAGCGCAACAAGTGAAACTAGTCAATTATTTCAGCTTTTTGGATTACTACATCTTCTGCAGGTACGTCCTGGTGATAACCAGAATTACCTGTTTGGACGGCTTTTATTTTATTCACTACTTCCATGCCATCAGACACTTCAGCAAATACACAATAACCCCAACCATCAGTGCTCTCACTGCGGAAGTTTAAGAAGCTATTATCACCTACGTTGATGAAAAACTGCGCTGTAGCTGAATGAGGTTCATTGGTGCGAGCCATAGCAACTGTGCCAATATTATTGGCTAGACCATTATTAGCCTCATTTTGGATCATTGCTTTAGTTTCTTTTTGTTCCATACCAGGTTCAAATCCACCACCTTGGATCATGAATCCATCGATGACTCGATGAAAAATGGTATTGTCGTAAAAACCTTCTTTTACATACTCTAGGAAATTGGCGACTGTGGTAGGCGCTTTATCGGCAAAAAGTGTTAGTGTGATAACACCATAGTTTGTATGGATCTTAACCATTTAGCATGTCCTCGGTTTACAATATGCTTCATAAAGCGGGCATTCTAGCGTAAACCTCTGCTATTTTTAAAGCTTTTACTGGAATTCACTAATGCAGCTTATTGTTCTCGATGGTAGAATCCCGTTTTTTATGACACCAAACGACTTACTTTAATTAATAGGATTTAAAATAAATGCTGCATATATACAACACCTTAACTCGCCAGAAAGAGCAGTTTAAACCGTTACAAGCCGGTAAGGTGGGCTTATATGTGTGTGGTATTACGGTTTATGATTTGTGTCATGTTGGTCATGCTAGAACCTATTTAAGTTTTGATTTGATGGTACGTTATATGCGTTCTCGTGGCTTAGAGGTAAATTATGTACGCAACATCACAGATGTTGACGACAAAATTATTGCCAGAGCCAATGAGCGTGGGTTAACCCCAGACCAAGTGACAGAACAAACCATTAGTGAAATGCATAAAGATTTTGCGGCTATTGGTTTGATCGAACCAGATATTGAACCCAGAGTGACTACCCATATCCCTGAAATTATCGATGTTATTCAGCGTTTAGTGGATAAAGGATATGCCTATCAAGCCGAAAGTGGCGATGTGTTATTTGAAGTAAACAGTTTCGAAGACTATGGAAAATTAAGCCGTCAAGATCTTGAACAACTCAATGCCGGTTCACGAGTTGAAATAGTCACCGATAAACGTGATCCCATGGATTTTGTGTTGTGGAAGTCAGTGAAACCGGGTGAACCTTTTTGGCCGTCGCCTTGGGGTAATGGTCGTCCAGGTTGGCATATTGAATGTTCTGCTATGAACCATAAACATCTAGGTGAACATTTTGATATTCATGGTGGCGGTTCTGATTTGATTTTTCCACACCATGAAAACGAAGTCGCTCAGTCATGCTGTGCTTTTGATACACCCTATGTGAATTATTGGATGCACACAGGTATGGTACAAGTTAACCAAGAGAAAATGTCGAAGTCTTTGGGTAATTTTTTCACCTTACGTGATGTATTAGAAATATATGACGCTGAAACCGTTCGTTTCTTTTTAATGTCAGCCCAGTACCGCAGTCAACTTAATTATTCAGATAGTTATATTCAACAAGCACGTACTTCCTTAGAGCGTTTATATACGGCTTTACGAGATGTGACGCCAAATAAAAATGTAGATATGAGCTTAGGTGGTTATCAAGCGCGTTTTAATCAAGCTATGGATGATGACTTTAATACTCCTGAAGCCTTTGCTGTATTGTTTGATTTGGCCAAAGAAGTGAACAAGGCCGATGGCCAACAAGCCGCAGACTTAGCCGGAGTGATGGTCAACCTAGCGGATATATTAGGTATTTTACAACAAAACCCTGACGACTTTTTACAAGGCACATCTGGCGGTGAAACTGATGATGTTGCTGAAATCGAAGCCTTAATTAAAGCTCGTAATGATGCGCGCGCCAATAAAGATTGGGCAGCAGCCGATGCCGCTCGTGATGCACTTAATGCGTTGAATATTGTGTTAGAAGATAATGCAGGTAAAACAACATGGAGAAGAGGGTAGTTTTTAGTTGAGCTATGCTCTTGGTATGTGCTGCGCAAACTTATGCGCTTCGCTTATTACCGCATCGCTTCGCTTATAAAGCATGTGCTTCGCGCAGGGAGTATGGCTTCGCCACCAAAGCATTCACTTCGTTCACCGCAATCCATTGCGTTTTTGATACGGCGTCCCTGCCGCACCAGTTACTCTTTTTCAACAGCAAAAAAGAGTAACCAGAAAACGCCGCGCTCCAGCAAAGCTCTGTTCCTATTTTTTATAAACTCAATAGGCCGTGCTGATTTGTTCCCGACAAAACACCACTCAATTGGCTATCCATGCCAATTGTCCTATTGAGTTTGTAATAAAAAATAGCGAGCTTTGAGTCGCGACAAAATCAAGAGCATGTGCTTCGCACACAAGGCATGGCTACGCCACTTAAAAACTTCGGCTTGGCCGTCATTCCGGCGCGATTATAGGCCGGAATCCATTCTTTTGATTTTTAGTTCCGCATATTCGCAAGATCAAAGTGTTTACCCATATTTAGTTGAGAATTAGTTTTTGGACGGTGAAAAAATTTAAACTATACAGTTACTTAGAAAGTATGCTAAAAATAGAGAAAATAAATACGCAGTGTGTCCCCGTTTTTAAACATGGGATAAGCGGGCTGATGAAACTGTTAGGGCTATAAAACTCATGACTCTCACAAATGAGCAGATTTGTAAAAAGTGTGGTAACTCATTTCCTTTAACACGTGACAACTTCGGTCAAATAAAACAAAAATCAGGAAATGTAACATGGCGGCATGTATGTCGTGCCTGTATGCGTGAGCATACAGCAAAGCATTATGCGAGCAGTCCCGAAAAAGCCGCTCAGAGGGTTGCTAAAAGACAGGCATTAAATCAACAAGCGAAAGGCAACTATACCGAAGTTGACCTGAATAAAATAAGAAAAGAACTGGATAATAAATGCAGATACTGCAGGGCAGAACTTAAAGGCAGTTGTGAGGTTGATCATATGACACCAATTGCACGTGGAGGCACGAACTGGCCTTCCAATATCACACTATCATGCTCACAATGTAACAGAGAGAAACACGATAAAACAGTTGCTCAGTATATACAATGGCGAAAAGACAGAGGCTTACCTGTTTATGAAAAACAGCAACATGCTTCTATGGACACCCAACGTAAAAATTAGCAATATTTTAGTTTTGTTCTAGGCTTTAAAGTATTCATTGAAGCCAAGGATGGTCTGTTATGCCTCAGTCTCGTAAATCTCAAATTTCACTTGTTGATACCCCTTATTACCATTGCGTTTCTCGCTGTGTTCGCCGTTCATTTTTGTGTGGTGAAGATAAGATGACAGGTCAAAATTACGAGCACAGGCGAGGCTGGGTAGAAGAGCGTTTGTTGTTTCTTGGGTCTGTGTTTTCTATAGATATATGTGCTTATGCAGTGATGAGTAACCACACTCATATAGTTCTTTGCGTTGATAAAAAGCAAGCAGACAATTGGTCTATGGGTGAGGTGTTAGAGCGTTGGCACCGGTTATACCAAGGCACACTATTAAGCCAAAAGTACCTTAGAGAGGATAAGCTCACTAAAAGTGAGTTATTTACCTTAAAAGAAACCACTGAAATATATAGACAACGTTTATACGATATCAGTTGGCTAATGCGTAATCTCAATGAATACATAGCCCGTGAGGCTAATAAAGAAGATGGCTGTACCGGCAGATTCTGGGAAGGGCGATTTAAATCCCAAGCACTGTTAGATGAAAGTGCAGTACTCGCTTGTATGGCTTATGTAGATTTAAACCCGATTAGAGCCAAGATGGAAACCACACCAGAAACCTCTAAACACACCAGCATTCAAAATAGAATCAACGCCCTTATCAAAGGGGAGCAACCTAAAAAGCTTATGAAGTTTGTGGGTAACCACAGGCAAAACATGCCCAAAGGTATTGCTTACAGCGTAATAGATTACTGTGAATTAGTAGATTGTACAGGCAGGTGTATTCGAGAAGGCAAAGCAGGCTACATAGAAAACAATCTCAACCCTATTCTAGAGCGTATTGGTATCAATTCAGAGCAGTGGTTAATCCTGACCACAGAGTTTGAACAGCACTTTCATACCGCAGTTGGCAGTGAACAGATGTTACAGCAATTCAAACACCACACCGACCATCAACGAATACGAGGGATGGCAAAGGCAAGAGCCTTACTTCAATCCGCCTAAATATCTAACACATCATTTTATTAAAGTATCCAACAACCTTTGGAGCTTTTTGCTGTTTGAAGTTCAGGGTTAAGTAAGAATTTAAATGTATTACCTGCAGTAACAATTCACACAGCGCCGAATTCATCAAACTAGACCTCAAAAATAAGAAAGTCCTGAAATTTATAACTTGTTGATATAGCCGCAATTGGGTATTTTATTAGCATGAGTGTCTAAGTTAATCAATGTCTAAGTTAGGTATTTTATTAGCATGAGTGTCTAAGTTAATCAATGTCTAAGTTAATCAATGCACAAGCTACTTTTGGGTTTCCCGATCTGATATACAGAGGGGTGATGGATGCGTGTAATAGGATTGGTGCGAGAACCTGTTAATCGGGTAGCCGGAGGTATCTAACCTCCAGCCCCCACAACACCCTGCATGCGGCTCCGCACAGGGCGTTTCACTTAGGATAGTGAAGCGCAATCCATCCATCACGTAACGAATAAAGCCCTTCGGATTTTAAGTAATCAAGCGATAAAGCCTGATTGACCCCCGGAGTTTTAGCACTACGCCATGGCCCCTTGCTGGTAATGCCACAGGCAACTGCGGCTTGAACATGCACACCTAATCTCATTAAACTTCTAACTTTAGTACGTGGCTTTCGCCACTGTCGCCAGTAGGCCATTCGAACTCTGCGCCTGATCCAATGATCCAGATCGACACAGCGCTGGTAACCACTGGCGATACCAAAGTAGTTTATCCAGCCGCGTAAATATTGGCTGATTTTAAAGAGTTGGTAGCGCATGGACACGCCCCAGTTACGGTTCGTTAACCTTCGGACTTGTTGCTTAAATTTCAGCAATGTCTTTGGGTGCCATTGAATGCGACCTGCCTTGAATGTAAATCCAAGGAATTTGCTTTCACTGGTTTTACTGACGTGGCTTTTAGTGGTGTTAACCACCAATTTTAAGCTATGACTCAGGAATCGACTGATGCTACTCAGCACGCGTTTTCCCGCACGAGGGCTGTTCACCAGTATGGTGAAATCATCCGCATAGCGAGCAAATTTGTGGCCTCGTTTCTCAAGCTCTTTGTCCAAAGGGTCGAGCATGATGTTTGCCAATAGCGGCGATAACGGCCCGCCTTGTGGCACACCTTCTCGACTCTCACTATAGAACTGGTTATCCCCCTTTGTTTTGCAGAGAACCCCAGCTCGCAAGTAACGTTTAATCAATTTAAGCAATCGCTTGTCCTTCACTTTATAGCCAAGGTGCGTCATGAGTAAATCATGATTAACGCGGTCAAAGAACTTCGACAGATCAACATCGACTGTAAAACGGCGACCCGTTTTAATGATGCTTTGTACCTGTTTCACCGCTTGTTGCCCATTTCGATTTGGCCTAAACCCAAAACTGTTGTCTGAGAAGGTCGGGTCGAAAATAGGCGTAAGGACTTGAGCAATGGCTTGTTGGATCACGCGGTCGATGATGGTCGGAATTCCCAACTGACGTTTACCGCCATCTGGTTTATCAATTTCCACTCGCCGAACAGGTGCTGGTTGGTATTGACCTGAGCGAAGCTCAGACATAATACGTTTCCAGTTTCCATCCTTTGCCCAAGCGGGGAAGTCATCAATGGTCATCCCATCAATGCCAGCAGCCCCTTTGTTGGCTCGAACCTGTTTCCATGCCGCCAATATATTGGACGGTTGTAGAATAGGTTCAAGTAGATGTGCGCTAAAGGCTGGCTGCTTATCGGTACGCTGAGTCACGTCGCTACCGGACGGCATTCGTGTATTCAAGTCTGACAAGGCTCCTCCTTTGTTCTAAATGTTCAGGCCTTCACCGTGTCCCAACCATTACGATGGGCATTTGGCTACTATGCCGTCTGCTGACTTCTGCTTAATCACAAAACGGCTTACGCCGCTATGCGCTATCGGTGTCATCTATTTGTTCTTTTCAGTTGATGACGCTGAAAAGCCAAGGCACTTATATACCAGAGCCTAACTGGTTAGTTACCGATCGCTTGTTAAGCAGATCTCCCCAGATAAGAGCATGAACTTTCTTTGCACTGCTGCATCATTTACGGTGGCCGTTAGATCACATGGTTTCGTCGTCTTGTGCCAACTCACCTTCAGCCTACGCCTCATATGATGTTCTTGTTCATCAGCTCGCAAATTTGCGTCCGGCTTCCTCCAGACAAATCCTCGCGGATTTGCCCTTGCCATTCACTAGTAGTTAACGTTTAATAACGGTAAGTTATATAAACGGTGACCTTCCTACAGAGGACTTTCACCTCATTAGTTCATGCCCATGCTGGGCGTACACAAGGCCAGGCACAGCGACGGCTTTTCCGTTACGGCTGCGCCTCCACTACAAAGCCGCGCGTGCTGGCGGCGTTAGGTTTTAAAAAGAGGTTATATGCAATTACTTACTAAATTATTTTTAATCGTTATGACAAGCATGATAATTTCATGCGGAGATAACGCGTCTTCAGAGCAAGCAGCTAAAGCTGAGCAAAGTATTAATTTAATTTCGTATAAAGTATTAAATAGATCAGAGATGTCTACTTTTAAAGTTTCATACGATATTGAAGTGCCTTTAGTAAATAATAAATTACCAACTGAGGAGCAATTAGGTGCTATATCTAATCATCTAATATCCAAAGAGGCTACTCATGATAAGTCGTTTGTATTATTTTATTTACCACGAATGAAAATAGGACATGGTGCATATGCCTCGGCTCACCACGCGCCAACAATGCAAGTTAAAGTAATGGATTTCTCTCTCATTGACTACAGTGAATATCATCATTTTATACCTGAAATAGTTAAGGCGCTTAGCAATTAAAACCTAATCGGGTAGCCGGAGGTCTCTAACCTCCAGCCCCCACAACACCCTGCATGCGGCTCCGCACACGACCTCAAGGATGTAGGAGGTAGAGCGAAGCAGGATGCCAGAGCCGAGGGCGTTTCACTCAGGATAGTGAAGCGCAATCCAACCATCACGCAATGAGTAAAGCCCTTCGGATTTTAAGTAATCAAGGGATAAAGCCTGATTGATCCCTGGATATTTAACACTGCGCCATGGCCCTTTACTGGTGATACCACAAGTAACTGCGGCTTGAACATGCACACCTAACCTCATTAAACTTCTGACTTTGGTGCGTGGTCGCCACCACAGGCGTTAATATGCCATTCTAACTCTACGCCTTAAGCAGTGTTGTCAGTTTCTTTGAAATTATAAGGGGAATTGACCAATATATTCATTGTAACGGTTGATATAAAATTTAATTAAATCAGTTGTTTGCTTCTTTTCTTCTGTGAACCGCTTGAATCTTTGTCTTTTTCTATTCCCTATCTCCTAGCTACTGCTTTAATCAACTTAGACAGTCTTATGTTGTTCCTGTCTGCTTTTCTAGTTTTTACTGGGCCAGTAAATATTACTAAGGATAGGTAATTTTTACTGACTAATGATATTAGGATTTTAACATCAAACATTTAAGTTGTTGTTTTTATTATATATTTTTGTTTTCTTGGCTCTGGCCTGCTATTTGCTTTTACAAGTTCATCAATAAATCTGAGTGGTCGTTTAAAAACACTCATTACATAATGGAAACTATCAATGCAAAATAATCACGCCATTTTTGATAAATCTATATTACATACTGTCATTGCCGTTAAACCAGCGGTCTTGCTCACACTCTTGTTGTTGAGTTTTCAAACTGTGGCTAATCAGTTGCCTGATAAAAACAAACAATTAGTGTCAGTTGAATATATGACGGGTTCAAGTGACATGCATGGTATGCGTCTCGCTTATAGACCTGACATTCATCATGATTTAGATATTCCCCTCATTGGTGATACTCGTTTATCTTGGGAGGCTAGTCTTAATCTTTTTGATCTCCATGGTAGTGCCAAAAATGAGGCAACATATGGGGTTTCTCTTTCTCCTGTATTTTCTAAACCTTTACCTAATATAAATAATAATTATCCGCTGACACTTGAATTGGGGATTGGCCTTGCTTATGTACATGAAGAAAAGTTTGGCGGAGTTGATATAGGTAGTTTTTATCAATTTGAAGATCGTTTGGGTTTACTTATAGGTTTAGACAAAGAGCAAAATTCTGAGATTGCGCTGCGCTATATTCACTATTCGAATGGTGGCTTAAATACTAAAAATCCTGGTTTGGACTTTCTAAGTATTGCTTACATGTATCGTTTTTAATTTAACTTAGCATGTTTAATAAAAAGGCCTCAGCCGGTTAAGTTGAACTGGGCTGAGGCAGTCTAAAGCCAACTCAAGGCGGGATAATTACTACTTCACTATGTGATTATCTATGCAATTCTTCATTCTCCGGCATATTGCCTCTCCATAGCACCTTCTATTCCCTAGCTACTGTTGTTACCTATACTGCACTGCACCAAGTGGATTTAACCGAAAAACAAAACTTGAAAAGCAAAAACCAGAAAGTACAAATATTTTGATTGCTTTATGCTTGTTGTTTTACTCGATTATACCCTTGATTTCGAAAACCATTTATTCCATATAAAAATTAGAGGTTAGCTGCATGAGAATTATCGTATCGATAGTATTGATTTTTTTGTTTAACCAAAGTTTATTAGCCAACAACTCCATTAGTTCCCAAGTTGACCGTTTGCATCAATATTCTGGCCATTGGGTCAGTAGTGAGCATGCTGATACCGATAGTGTTGCTGAGTTTCCAGCTATCAAAATGAACAATATTTCAACTATGCATAACCAGTCCATGCAAGTAGAAGTGCTGCAATATCAAAATGGGCGATATATACCCATGTTAACTGAGTTGATTGGCTATGATTCTAAGAGTGACAAAATTATCGCTTTAGGACAAAACCAGCAAGGCATTATTTTTAAAGGGAAAGGGCGTTTTTCGTCGGATACAAAATGGACAATGCAAGATGTGGATATGTTGGGTGATTTTTATTTAGCTGTCGAATTTGATTTCCAAAGCCCTACCAATGTATTGCTTGAAGGGTTTGATGATGCAGGTAAAGGTCTTTGGAAAACCCGTTATATCAAAGCTAATCCACAGGATAAAAACATCGGCATTCAATTGGTTTCTGTGCATCAACAAATGCTTAAAGATCCCGCAGCTACTTTGCGTGAGTTAGGCCGCATGGGCTATAGCTATGTGGAAACCTTTGTTTATGACAAGGGCACTTTTTATGGCATGTCACCAACAGAGTTTCGTCATTTGGTTGAAGCCAATAGTATGCAATTTTTAGGCTCAATGACATTTCACGATCTTCCTGCTGCAGAGGAGTGGCAAAGCGCTTTGCAATGGTGGTCGAACACCATAGATGACCACGTGGCTGCTGGTGTCAAATATTTAACCACTTCTAATAATCAACTGAAGTCGGTAACAACCAAAGCAGAATTAAAACGTTATAGTGATTATTACAATGCTATAGGTAAACTATGCCGTGATAAGGGTATTACCTTCGCTTTTCATAATCATGCTGATGAGTTCGCATTGATTGAAGGCGTGCGTATTTACGATTATTTTTTGCAAAATACCCATCCCGAATACGTTTACTATCAAGCGGATATTTACTGGATGCACGTGGCCGGTGTCAACCCTGTAGATTATTTCAAAAAACACCCCGACAGATTTTTAAGTTGGCACATCAAGGATTATAAAGAATTGGGTGCAAGTGGAAAAATTGATTGGCTGACGTTATTTAATCATCCTGAATTTGCAGTGCCCAAATACATGGTGGCAGAGGTAGAAGATTATTCCTATCCGCCTATGTATAGTGTGCAGTTAGCTTGGGAATACCTATATTATAAGATTTTAGAGTAGATAAAAAAGGACGTAATCAAAAGGGGGGAGAGCCGAGTTGCTCATAACTAGTCTAGCTATTGGCTAATAGCCAGTATCGAAATTCTGTATTTTATCTATTTACGATCGTAGAAATTAACTGCTATAAAAAATAATTTATTTTGAAATTTAATTATCCCTTAAGAAAAATTAGTTAATTTGGCGAAATTACTGATTCAAATATAGGGTATCAAGTGATTTTATCTGTGGTCATTCCTGCTAAAAACGAGAAAGAAAATGTTAAGCCGTTAGTGTATGAGATCGTGGCGGCATTGATGGATGTTATCGCCTTCGAAATTGTTTATGTTGATGACGGCAGCGAAGATGGGACTTATGCAGAATTACTAGCTTTGGTTGATGAAGGTATTACCGAGCTAAAGCCAATTCAACACCAATATTCTGTAGGTCAAAGTGCTGGTATTTATACTGGTGTCTCAAACGCAAAAGGTGATTTAATAGTCACTTTAGATGCTGATGGGCAAAATGATCCTGCTGACATTTCGCAGTTATTATTTGAAGCACAAAAATTGCCTCTAGGAGCAGACTTTTGTATTGCTGGTTATCGCAAAGACCGTAAAGATACTAAGTGGAAGCGCTTTCAGTCAAAAATTGCTAATAGAGTACGCAGTAAATTATTACATGATAATACCCCAGATACTGGCTGTAGCTTAAAAATATTTCCTAGAAAAACCTTTCTGAAATTACCTTACTTTGATCATATGCATCGCTTTTTACCCGCACTGGTAAAACGTCTGAATGGTAAAATAGTGGTGGTTGAAGTGAATCATCGCGACCGACAATTTGGTGTCTCAAAATATAATATGCTTGGCCGTTTAGGGGTTGGTTTAATTGATATGGTAGGTGTCATTTGGTTACAAAGAAGAAACAAATTGGCCGTTATTGTACATCCAGATGACTGATCGTTTGGTTGCTTTAATTACAGCTAAGTGGTTTAAAAAAGCATTGGTTTTATTATTTGCTTGTATCTTAGGCGGCATCTTATTAAGTCAAAATGCTATTTTTGAGTCACTTAATCAAAACTGGATAGATATTCATATTAGAAATAATGGGCTGCAAGGAATTTTGTTATTCGTGGCGATAGGAGCTATTGCTACGGCAGTTGGCAGTCCTCGGCAATTGCTGGCATTTTTAGCAGGTTATGCTTTTGGCTTTGTTAACGGCGCTATTTTGGCAACCTTGGCTGCTGGTATTGGTTGCTTGATTAGTCTGTTTTTTGCACGAATTTTGGCTCGAAATTATGTACAACGACGATTCCCTGAAAATATAGCGGGGATTGATCGTTTTTTAAAGATTAAACCCTTCACCAAAACAATTGTGATTAGGTTACTGCCGATAGGAAATAACCTGGTGACTAATCTAGCAGCCGGTGTGACAAGTGTCAGAGCCACGCCTTTTTTGCTTGGCTCTGTGCTGGGTTATTTACCACAAATGGCTATTTTTGCCTTAATGGGCAAGGGCGTGATTATTATGTCTATTTGGAAAATAGTACTCAGTGTGGCACTTTTTGTTATTTCTAGTTTGCTTAGTATTAGGCTTTATAAACAATATAAAGCGGAAAATTTATTGGATAAAGAACAAACAGAACAACAAAATCAAGCGAGAAATAAGGATATTGTCATTGCAACCAAATAACAAATTGTCTGTATATTTTCATTCGATATCTACTGACCACAACCAAGCATTGAGCTGGTTGTTTTTTATTTCAGCTTCGCTCATTTTTATTGGTTTGGGATTAAGAGATCCTTGGCCAGCTGACGAGCCTAGATTTGCTTTAATTGCTAAAGAAATGGTTGCTACTGGACAGTGGTTTTTCCCTGCTAGGGCGCAAGAGCTATATCCAGACAAACCCCCCATTTTTATGTGGTCTATTGCCGTATTTTACTGGTTGTTTGGCTCTATTAAGTTTACATTTTTATTGCCCAGCGCATTAAGTGGCCTATTAACTACTTATCTAGTCTACGATATTGGCCGCAAACTTTGGTCGGTAAAAACGGGTTTTATTGCCGCTCTACTGCTTATTTTTAGTTTGCAATTCATGTTACAGGCAAAAACAGCGCAAATAGATGCGATGGTTTGCGCTTGGATTACCCTAGGTTGTTATGGTTTTTTAAGGTTTATGCTTTATGACGGCAAGTGGCTCTGGTGTTTCATTGCTTGGTTTTTTATGGGGATAGGCGTGATAACCAAAGGTGTCGGTTTTTTGCCTATATTAATGCTTATTCCTTACATAACATGGCAATGGTTTGTTAGAAAAGAAAACCTAACTGTAAAAGTCTCCAATAAATGGCGATGGGCCCTCGGACCCTTTATTATGTTATTTGCTATCGCACTCTGGTTTGTGCCGATGTTATGGCTGGTAGATCAGAGTCATAACCCTTTCTATGAAGTTTATCGTGATAATATTTTATTCAAACAGACAGTCACGCGTTATGCTAATTCTTGGCACCATATTAAACCTTTCTGGTATTACATCACCTCGGTTATTCCTATATTTTGGTTGCCCTTAAGTTTAGCGCTGCCATGGTTAATCAAACCTTGGTGGAAGGCAATTAAACAAGCAGATGGTAGGATTATTTTACCCTTAGGCTGGGTTATATTAGTGATACTGTTCTTTAGCATTAGCTCGGGAAAACGCGGCGTATATCTGTTACCAGCTCTGCCTATGTTAGCCTTGATTACAGCGCCTTATTTATCGAGTTTAATTAAAAGTAAAGGTTTGAATTGGCTAATTTGGTCGTTAGTGACCCTTATTTCTGTGTTGCTCGTAGTGCTTGCAATTGCGGGAATAGCCGAGCTAAATTTTGCCACAAAACTAAGTCAAAAATATAACATTGAGCCATGGTTCTTTTTGTTGTCAATTGGAGCACTAGGAACGCTTAATAGCGTGACACATTACAAATACCAAAAGTGGCAAACATGGCCATATTTTATCGCTATTCTTTGGATTTTATATAGTACTTGGGGCTATAGATTGCTCAATGAACCGAAGACGCCTCATAATATATATCAACAGATAAGTCAGCTGGTGGATACAAAGGCTGAAATTGCTTTGGTTGATTTCTCTGAACAATTTATCTTGTTTTCTCCTTATCGAATGACCCATTTTGGTTATCATACAGAAAATCATCGACAATTAGTTTCAGCTTGGAATTGGCAAAAGCTTCAGCCTAATAGGCATGTGTTAATGAACTATGAGTTGATAGACGACTGTTATAACAAAGAGAAAGCCATTCATCTTGGCTTTGCCCATAGAGTAGGCTGGGTGTTATTAGGCAATGATAGTCGTTTAAAACAATGTAATAAACCTGTGGAGCTCCTCAAAGCATACCGATATGGCTATTAAACTTACAGTGCTTGAAATCTAGTTTTTAAATAGGCAAATTAAGGGGGCTAATTTTCGCTTATGATTAAGTGTAAACACAAAACATGAGAATTTGGGATATACATCCAGGATATTTGAGTCAGTCTAGATTGCTTGAAGAGTGCAGGGATCTTGATGCTGTTGTGGCTAGATTACATGGCAATAACGAACACGATAGTCAAGATCCTGAAGTATTACGTTGGACCGACTACGGTTGGGCTATTAAGCACCGTCAAAAAAAACTAGTGTGTGAAATGGCTCTTCGGGGGGATGAAAACACCTCTGTTATTAATACCCAATCTAATACACAAAATTTCGAAATATGGCCATCTGTTTATATTGATAAGCCTGATGTTCAAATAGCTTTGTTAAAAGAGCACTACATAAACAAGGAAACTGGTCGTATAGTGCTGCCTAACAATGGGCAGGTTTTATGGAGTCAGCATAAATATTCGATACTGGCTCGAGATCCTAATCGCTATAAAATGTTTGGTAAAATGGTAGCAACTCAGTCTGTTAGTTTTGAAACCTTAGCGTTGGAGCTGGTTGATTTATTAAGAGTGCCACCTAGTGAAGGGGGGATTCGCAATGCTTTACAACATATGTGGGGCCATGTTTCAGATGTATCTGAGCAGCAAGGTTGCATTGATAAGTGGTCTTTGCAGAAGCTGTTATTGTGTATTCAGGAAAATGTTAAAAAGTCGAATGAGCCGTATCTGACAAATTCTACTGCGTTAAGTGATTTAATGGTTTGGTTATAATATCGGGGACAGAGCAAGACTAATATTAATCATGCTCTGACCTGCTAGTGCCGTTAGATATTACAGCTAATTTTTAGTTAATAAAAACTCATGTTCTGGATCAACGATTAATTTACCGGACATGGCTTCTCGACCAAGTAACATAAGGTATTTCATACCCGAACGGTCGGTAAGGGTAAGCTGAATTCGCCACTGCATTTCTGCAATTAAAATATCCGTTTCAATCACATATCTACTTTCCATTGTGCCGTTTGAGCTTTTCACTTTTCTGACACTTTTTACTTTTGCTTCCCGTTTAACGACTTGATGAACATCATGAGCATCAGGATGAATATCAAAACTGATCCAATTTTGTTTGCCTTTAGTAAAGTCATTTATATTGTCAACGTGCAATGATGAAGTAGTCGCTCCAGTATCAACACGGGCTTCGAGTCCAGATAATTCCAAGTCAGGTAAGTCACACAACTCAAGTGCGCCTACCAGATGTTTATTGTTATTTTTTGACATGATTTTTAATACACTATTGATGGTTCATCTAATACTAGGTTGTCTTGCAACAACCCCAAGTTTTCTGCTACCGAATCAGGTTTTCTAAAGTATGCTACGTGGTACATGGCTTCGCCTTCTTGGGTAAGAGGTATGTTTTGTTTACCAATAATAACTCCTTCTTCTGGGCTGAATACTTTATTTAGTTCTGTGCCATAGGGGTCGGCAATCACTGCTAATACATCCCCTTTGCTCACATGATCGCCAAGTTGTGCTACATGGGATACAAAACCGCTTTCGCTAGCTCGTACCCAACCACTTTGCCTGGCAATAAATTGGGTTATTTTATGTCCTTGGCGTTTGCGGTTGGATAACATGCCAATTTCTCGCATGACATTGATAATGCCTTTTACCCCGGCACGAATTGAATATTCGTCATACCTTAGCGCTTCACCAGCTTCATACAGTAATACCTTAGTATTCATTGCCGCGGCAGCTTCTCTTAATGAGCCAGGCCTGATATCGGCATTAAGTAAAACAGGTAAACCAAAAGCTTTTGCTAAATGTAAGGTTTCTTCATCATCAAGGTTCGCTCTTACTTGCGGCAAGTTACTGCGGTGAATTGCCCCAGTGTGTAAATCAATTCCGTAATTACATTTAGACACGATTTCATTAATAAACAAATGAGCGAGCCTGCCAGCTAGAGAGCCTTTTTTGGTACCTGGAAAACTCCGGTTCAAGTCTCGTCTATCAGGTAAATATCGACTTTGGTTGAGCACTCCATAGGTATTCACAATAGGCACAGCGATAAGTGTGCCTTTTAATGATTTAATGGATTTACTCTTTAGCAATCGATTAATAATTTCAATGCCATTAAGTTCGTCGCCATGAATAGCAGCACTGACAAAAATTGTCGGGCCGTCTCTTCTGCCTCTTTGCACATAAACAGGCATAGACATATGCGTGTCTGTGTAAAGTGGCGGCATTGGCAGTTCAATTTTTTTGCTTTCGCCAGCATTAATGCTGATCCCACCAATAACCATAGGTTCCATTAGCCTTTACCCTTCGTTTTATTGCTAAAAGGTTTAGCATTTTTGACAATACATTCAATGATCATAGTCGCTACATCCTTACCTGTGGCATTTTCAATGCCCTCTAAACCCGGTGATGAATTGACTTCCATCACCACTGGACCAGAATTAGCACGTAAAATATCTACACCACACATATTTAAGCCCATCGTTTTTGCTGCGTCGACAGCTGTTTTTCGTTCTGCTGGTGAAAGCCTAACCACACTTGCTGACCCTCCGCGATGTAAGTTTGATCTAAATTCACCTGCTGCTGCTTGTCTCTTCATTGCTGCAATGACTTTACCATCAACTACTAAGCAGCGGATATCTGCTCCGCCTGCTTCTTTAATATACTCTTGTACTAGAATGTTAGCTTCTAGTCCCATAAAGGCTTCGATAATCGCCTCGGCAGTTTTTTGTGTATCGGCTAATACTACGCCAATCCCTTGGGTTCCTTCTAATAATTTGATAACAACGGGCGCGCCGCCGACATTTTTGATTAAATCTTCAATATTATCTGGATGATTAGCAAAGCCAGTTCGCGGCATGCCTATACCTTTACGAGACAATAATTGTAAGGAACGTAACTTATCCCTAGAGCGGCTAATAGCGACTGATTCATTGATACTGTATGTACCCATCATTTCAAACTGTCTGACCACAGAGGTTCCATAAAAAGTGACAGAAGCACCTATACGAGGAATAACCGCATCATAGTGAGGTAAAGGTTTTCCCTTGTAACGAACTGAGGGGCGACTGCTAGTGATGTCCATGTAACAATGCATAGTGTCGATAACATCTACTTGATGGCCTAATTCGGTACCCGCTTCAACAAGGCGTTTAGTTGAGTAAAGTCGGGGATTACGTGACAAAATTGCAATGCGCATTTTTACTGTCCAATATTTAAATTTAGCGCATAGTAAATGCTCTTTATTACTTGGGTCTATAACTATTTTCAGTTTATTTTTTTGCAGATTTTTTCTCTACTAAATATCTATGGATAAACTTCGTTTATCTTTAACTATTCTTGTATAATCTACATTTTTTGGGGGAAATACGTTGTTATTGGAAAGTGGTATGGTTTGGATAAAAAATGTATTGGAAAATCAATTGATTTTAACTTTTTCAATCACGTTTTTAGCCTTGTTGATTAAATATGTTTTAGTCAAAATGTTACGTAAAAGAGCGGCATCTAAAGGAGAGGATCGTCGAGATCTAGTTAACAACGTTAAAAACTTTTTGAACTTTGTAATGATTGTTTTGATCCTCAGTATTTGGGTACACGAAATACAAAAGTTTGCCTTTTCGATTGCGGCCTTTTCAGTGGCGATTGTATTAGCTACCCGTGAATTCATTCAATGCCTTATTGGTTTCTTTTATTTGATGTCTACTCGTCCTTTTCGCATTGGCGATTGGATTGAAGTGGAGAACTTTGTCGGTGAAGTGTCGGCCACGGATTGGGTGAAAAGTACCTTATTAGAGGTTGACCTGAAAACCTACGAATACACAGGTAAAACCCTTTTTATTCCTAACAATAAATTGATTTCTAGTCCTATTAAAAACCTTAACTTTTTAAAACGTTATGCGACCCACAAATTTAAAATCATTCGTGACCAAAGTGTTAATCCTTACGTTTTTATTGATAAAATTATCGAAAATGCCATTCAATTAAGTTCTGATTTTTATGATGTGGCTACTCGTTACAATCATATGATTGAAAGACGTTTGGGTATCACCATAGCGGGACCTGATCCTAAGGTGAAAATAAACACTACAGATTTGGGCGATACTCAAGTTGAATTTACTATTTTTTGTCCTTCAGAACGTGCCATTGAATTAGAGCAGGCAATCACTCAAGATTTTCTACAACATTGGCATGCTGTGGCGCAAAAGAGCGATTCAGCTAGTTCGTTTAGCTAGTGATGTGAATAATATCAATATTTTGTCGAGGATTTGCAGGCATTTACTGTTATTAACTGTTGAAATCCGCTAAAATCCGCGTCCTTTAATTTTAATCCCTAGTCTTAATATTTATGTTTGAAATCAATCCAGTAAACAATGCCCTCGCTGATATTAGACAACGCGCCGAATCGCTTCGGGGGTATCTTTGACTACGATCAGAAAAAAGAACGTCTTGAAGAAGTTAATCGAGAGTTAGAAAGTCCGGACGTATGGAATGAACCTGAGCGAGCCCAAGCTCTAGGTAAAGAAAAAGTAGCCCTTGAATTGGTAGTTGAAACCATAGTGCAATTAGAAGCAGGCGCTGAGGACGTAGAAGGTTTAGTTGAACTGGCAGTAGAAGCCGAAGATCAAGAGACCTTTGATGAAGCCGAATCTGAATTGGCAGAATTAGTTAAAAAATTAGAAGTATTAGAATTCAGACGTATGTTCTCTGGACCAAACGATGCCAATGATGGATATCTTGATATTCAGTCTGGTTCAGGTGGTACAGAAGCCCAAGATTGGGCCAATATGTTATTACGTATGTATTTACGTTGGGGCGAAGCCCATGGTTTTAAAACTGAATTAATTGAAGTTTCGGATGGTGATGTCGCTGGAATAAAAAGTGCCACTATTCGTTTTAGTGGGGATTATGCTTTTGGTTGGATACGCACAGAAACAGGCGTACATAGATTAGTCAGAAAGTCGCCTTTTGATTCCGGTAGTAGACGACATACATCATTTGCTTCTGCCTTTGCTTATCCCGAGGTAGATGATGATATCGAAATTGATATTGATCCATCAGATTTACGGATTGATACTTACCGAGCGTCAGGTGCCGGTGGACAGCACGTTAACCGAACAGACTCAGCGGTACGTATCACTCATGAACCAACCAATATTGTAGTTCAGTGTCAAAATGACCGTTCGCAACATAAGAATAAAGCTCAGGCAATGAAGCAATTAAAAGCCAAACTTTATGAACATGAAATGCTGAAACAGAATGAAGAAAAACAAACTATGGAAGACGGTAAGTCAGACATAGGATGGGGCAGTCAAATACGTTCTTACGTATTGGATGATTCACGTATTAAAGATTTACGCACTGGGGTAGAAACCAGAAATACCCAAGCCGTATTAGATGGCGATTTAGACAAATTTATTCAAGCCAGTTTAAAATCTGGCTTGTAAGTATTTTTACTCATAATTAAACAAGATATTGCATAAAACCAGGAACACCAATGACAGATAATCAGCAAGACGAAAACAAATTGATTGCAGAGCGCAGAGCTAAGCTTTCTCAAATTAGAGAAAACTGTAAATCAAACGGTTTCCCTAATGACTTTCGCCGAGAATTTTATAGTGATGAGTTACAAAAGGAATTTGGTGAGCACGAAAAAGCTGATTTAGAATCACTAGGTAAGGTGGTGAGTATTGCTGGACGTATTTTGGCAAAACGTGGACCATTTTTATTGTTGCAAGACATGACTGGACGTATTCAGGCTTATGCTGCAAAAGACACACAAAAAGATATTAAAGCGCGTTACGGCAGTTTAGATATTGGTGACATCATAGGTGTAAAAGGTGAGTTACATAAATCAGGTAAAGGTGATTTATACGTTAATATGGCTGAATATCAGTTATTGACTAAGTCATTACGTCCATTACCTGAAAAATTCCATGGCTTATCTGATCAAGAAACCAAATATCGTCAACGATATGTTGACTTGATTACTAACCAAGATACTCGCGATACCTTTATGATCCGCAGTAAAGTGGTGAGTGGTATCCGTAATTTCTTGACTGAACGCAATTATATGGAAGTAGAAACACCTATGTTACAGGTGATCCCAGGTGGTGCAACAGCTAAACCTTTCACCACTCATCATAATGCCTTAGACATAGATATGTATTTACGTATCGCACCAGAGTTATACCTTAAACGTTTAGTAGTAGGTGGTTTTGAGCGAGTGTTCGAAATTAACCGTAACTTCAGAAACGAAGGTTTGTCTACTCGCCATAATCCTGAATTTACCATGTTAGAGTTTTATCAGTCTTACGCTGATTACCATGATTTAATGAACCTAACAGAAGAAATGTTACGTAAAGTGGCACAAGACGTTTTAGGCACCACTATTATCAAAAACACCACTAAAGATGCTGAAGGCAATGTTCTGAGTGAAGTGAATTATGATTTTGGTCAACCATTTGCACGTTTAACTATGAACGAAGCGGTAATCAAATATTGGCCTGAAGCGAATGTAGAAGCGATAAATGATCCTGAAAATCATTTAGCTGAACTTAAAGCTATGGCTAAACAATTACATATTAAAGAGCCTGAAGTGGATGGTATTTGGGGAGCAGGTAAATACCTGTGTGAGATTTTCGAAGCCACAGCTGAAGAAAAACTCGATCAACCTACCTTTATTACGGCTTATCCGTGGGAAGTTTCACCCTTAGCGCGTAGAAACGACGATAACAGTTTTGTTACTGATAGATTCGAGTTCTTTGTAGGTGGACGTGAGCTGGCTAATGGGTTCTCAGAGTTAAATGACGCTGAAGATCAAGCTGCTAGGTTCCGTAAACAGGTTGAAGAAAAGGATGCTGGCGACGATGAAGCTATGCATTTTGATGAAGATTATATTCGTGCCCTTGAGTACGGATTACCACCTACCGCTGGTGAAGGTATTGGTATTGATAGATTAGTTATGTTGTTTACCGACAGCCCAACTATTAAAGATGTGATCTTATTCCCACACATGAAACCAGAAACAACGGCTGAATAAGTATTATTTTTGGTTAAATATCAAAGGACGCGCCAGCGTCCTTTTTTGTAGGTCATAGAAAATTAAGATAAACTGATCCTCCTATTTTAGGCGAGTTAACTTGAGCTATGGCATTATCAAATACATTACTTGTAAGCGGATTGTTGAGCTTAATGGTGACCTTTTCTTTTTTATCATTTGATGTGCAAGGGGATACATTAAAACCTTTTCAAAGTGATGGTTGTAGTGCCTTTCCTGATGGCACGATACAGCATAAACAATTATGGCTTTCTTGTTGTCAAAAGCACGATTATGATTATTGGAAAGGAGGCACCTATCAACAACGAATGGATTCAGATAATAGATTACAAGCATGCGTAGCTGCAGTGGGCGAGCCAAAAATTGCTTTACTTATGCTCGCTGGGGTAAGGGTGGGTGGTACACCGTATCTTCCAACAAAATTTAGATGGGGTTATGGTTGGTCTTATCCGAGGTTTTATGGGCCATTAACTGCAGAAGAACAGAATCAAGTAGACAATAAAGTTATACCAATTCCAGTAAACAACTATACCAATTGAGATGAATTGGTATAAATACTCGAATTGTTCGTGCTAACATTTGGTCATTATTTTAAAAAGGAATACTGTCATGCAATATTTTGTTGGGGCCTACGCCACTTCTCCCAATGTTTCGACTTGGGATCCAGAATTAGAAACTTGTTATTATCAGCAGTTAAAAGTCATGCCTAATGTTAAAGGTTTAGAGCATCCTTTTACTGGGAAATTACATGCTAATGATGATGACTGGTTTTTGGCCAATATTGACACCACATGGCAGTTTTTATTCACTTGTGTACCAGGAAATATGGGGGCCTTGGCTAAAAATCCTCACTTTGGGATTGCCTCTGATGATGCCGCTGGTCGAGCAGAAGCCCTAGATTTTATGCGAAAAGCCTGTGCTGCAATAGCTAAGTTAAATGCGCATTTGGGTCGTCAAGCGGTACAAGCCGTCGAAATTCAAACCGCTCCTGATCGCAGTAAAGCATCAGGTTCTAAAGCTTCGTTGAAAAAGTCATTAGAGACTATGTTGCAGTGGGATTGGCAAGGGGCTCAGTTGGTGATTGAACATTGTGATACCTTGGTTGAAGGACAGGTTCCTGCTAAAGGCTTTTTAACCATTGAAGATGAAATTGCAGTGTTAACAGAGCTTAATGTCAATAACCCTACACCCGTCGGTATGGTGATGAATTGGGGGCGTTCTGTAATAGAAACTCGCAATACTCATGGGGCGATTGAACATGTTAAATTATTGAAAAAGCATAATTTATTGACAGGTGTTATGTTCTCTGGAGTATCAGACCAAGACACAGAATATGGACAGTGGTTAGATACACATATGCCACCGACACCGAATGCACAGCTTATGACAGGGGCAGAACATTCATTGATGACAGAACAACAGATGCTGAATACTTTGGCTGCTTGTGGTGACGAGAGTTTACCTATAGTGGGTATCAAATTAGGTATTCGTCCAAGAAGTATGCCGCTAGAAAAAAGAGTGGCGCATATCCGAGATTGTTTAGCAGCCTTAGAGCGTTATTCAAAATAACCTTGCAGTCACTAAAAAATTAGACTAACAGCAAGTAATATAACTATGTGCTGTTAGTCTCTAATTGTATTACCTGCCTGAGTAGGCTGTTATTTTCTTCTGCCCTCAAACCTAATTTTTCAGCGACTTTTATTACGTAACCATTAATGAATTCAATTTCTGTTCGTCGCTTGTGTTGAATATCTTGGTGCATGGATGAGAAATTATTAGCAGTTTTTTCGGCAACAGCCATTACTAACTCCACCAGTTCAGCGCTAGTTTCTGAGTATCCTATAGCTTGCATGATCAAGCTTATTTCACTACATATTTTTGTTATTTGTGCTGCGTATTGTGTTTGTAACAACTGGCCATTTTGTATTTGATGGATTGCAGTTAAGGGATTAATCACAGCATTGATGGTTAACTTTCTCCAAAGGGCGAGAGTTATGTCGGTATGCCAAGTTGTAGGTGGAAGAATATTTGATAATAGGTTTTCTACTTGTTGTTTAGTGCCCTTTGGGGCAGCAGTAATCCAACCTAAATGTGTCTCGCCTAAACCGGTTTCTTTGCTACTAAATTCAGAAGGTTTATATGCACCATAGCTAGTCGTGCCAGCAATACATGGGTTGTGCGGAAAGCGTTTTTGTACTTCTTCTATTGTGCCCATTCCATTATGTAATAATACTATGACCTGAGCTGGCTGTAATGAGTTTTGCAGTGAGTTGAGTGCGCCAGATACTTGATATACCTTAATAGGCAATATGACCAGATCAAATTTATTGGGTTGGTCAATCTGGGATATTTTGGGGGTGAACTTATGTTGTTGGCCGTCAAATCTCTCAACTTGCAAAGAGAGTGTTTGTTTATCTCTGAGTAAAAGTTGGTAATCATAGTTTAGCTTGTCGCATTGGCTGGCGATTAAGCTACCAATGGCACCTTTACCAACAATAGCGAGGTTTAATGGCTCTGCTTGCTTTATATTTTTCATGAGGCTTGTTAGGAATTAGGCCATAATTGTTGCCAAGGAGCGCTTAACTTTTGGCAGAATTCAAGGCATGCATGGCTTAAAAAGTGTTCACCAACACTAGGCAGACAAGTGAGCTCAATGCTCTGATCTTTATACTGAAATTTTATTCCGTATGCGTGTAAATAAGTGCGTTCGGCTGGCTCGCCGGTATAAAGTCTATCGCCTAAAATTGGACTAGATAAACTTTTTAACGCAACACGCAATTGGTGTGTTTTGCCCGTTAAGGGTTTAAGTAGAAATAAACGAATATTAGGTAATAAGCCAAAGCTAAAAAATTGTGTTTTGGCTACATTTTCTGACTTAGAGGTTAACATCCATTTGCCGTCTCGGACTTTGGTCATTCCACCTCTGATAGTGCCTTGTTTCTTCTTCGGTTTTTTTGTGGCTATGGCTAAGTAATATTTTTCTATTTTTTTATCTGCAAATAGGCTACCAAATACGGCTGCCGCTTGAGCATTTTTGGCTAAGATTAAAATGCCTGAAGTGACCTTATCTAATCTATGCACTAACCATAATTTTTTTAAGTTTAGCTGTTGGCAAACAATAGGTAAAATACCGGTTTGTGTTGCTTCATCTTGCACTGCTACATCCACAGGTTTATCGATGATGACAAAGTCTGGGTGGTCAAATACTATGTTAATTAACAAACAGAAAATTACCTTATTGAAGCATTAATAATGCGCTTTTATAGTTAAAGTCATCAATAAATTCTGCTAGCTTTTTACTGTCGTCTGCAGGTAAGTCTAGATCTGTTAAATATTGTGTTAACTTAGCGTCAGATAAGAACTCATTGCTATTTAATGCTGCAATTAATTGTTGTTTAGCAGATGTCACATGACTGTTAGCAGTATCTGTCTGGCTACTTTCTGGCTGACAATATTCTTTAGCAGAATTTATTGATGTTTTGAGCAGAGCTAATAATGGCTGTAGTTGAGCTTCATCCGTAGATGTGTCTATTAGTGGTTCTATTTTATAACATTCAGCAGCTAATGCTTTAAACCCTAAATTTCCTGCTACACCTTTTAGTGTGTGCACCTGTCGTTTGGTATCTGTAATACCATCCTTAAGTAAATTTGCTTTTAGTTCTAAAGCATAATTTTCATTCTGTTCTATGAACTTGTCTAAGATTTTATTCAGTAATGTTTGGTTGCCGCTAAACTGACTCAAGGCAAAATCTAGGTCAAATATAGGTAAGTTCTGTTCAGACAAAATATATGTTCCTTGTACATTAAAATATAATTGATATTAATGATTTGATTTTATCAGACAATATACTGTTTTGTTACGTGATATTAATAGGATAAAATTTGAATCAATGTTCAGTTACTTTATTGTAAAACAGCAGGTAAACTAGCGTTTGTAATTTTATACCTAAATTAACGTTCTGGTACAGAGTGAAGCTGTATGAGATATAGCTAAATTTTCAAATTTTTTCATCAGTAACCTATTAAATGTTACTCATCAATATTGGATAGTATTTTGCAAGAAAATAGAAATTCATTCACCGAGCGTTTACGCTTATTGCAAGAAAACAAGATCAGCCAGACGTTAACTGGTATTTGTCATGGCATAGAGAGAGAATCACTAAGAATTGATCCCAAAGGGGGACTGGCACAAACCCCACATCAAAAAAAATTAGGGGCAGCTTTAACACATGATTTTATCACCACAGATTTTTCAGAGTCGTTATTAGAATTTATTACTCCTCCTGAGACGTCTATTGATAAAACCATTGGGCAATTAACGGACGTACATAAATTTGTGATGGCAAATATAGATGATGAACGTCTTTGGCCCATGAGTATGCCTTGTTTTATAGAAAATCAAGATGCTATTCCCATTGCCAACTTTGGTTCGTCTAATGTAGGTAAAATGAAAAGTTTGTACCGTGTGGGATTAAAAAACCGCTATGGCAGTATGATGCAGGCTATTTCTGGGGTACATTTTAATTTTTCGTTACCCGACGAGTTTTGGCACTCATGGTTAGCCGAATTTGGTCAGCAGTCAGATAAAGAGTCTGTATCTTCAGCATATTTTGCTTTGATCAGAAACTATCGCCGTTTTTGTTGGTTGATACCTTATTTATACGGTTCATCGCCAGCTCTTTGTGGTTCTTTTATTAAAGGTAAAGAAACAAATTTACCTTTTAAAAAATTGGGTAAAGGTACTTACTATTTACCTTATGCTACGTCTTTACGAATGAGTGATTTAGGTTATACCAATAGTGCTCAATCAGGTTTGAATATTTGCTACAACCAAGTAGATAGTTATATCGAGTCGTTGCGCAAAGCGATTAACCAGCCTTCTACAAATTATGCCAAGTTTACCGCCAAAAAAGAGGGGGAATATCAACAATTAAATGGCAATATTTTACAGATCGAAAATGAACTGTATTCTCCCATACGTCCGAAACAACCTACTCAATCTTTAGAAAAACCTACAGATGCTTTAGCCGATAGAGGAGTCAGTTATATAGAAGTAAGAGCGCTGGATGTTAACCCATTCAATGCTGTGGGTATTGAGCGTAATCAGTTTTACTTTCTGGATGTATTTTTATTGTATTGTGTTGTGAAACCTAGTGCATTTTTTGAATCCGACTTATATCAAGAAACTGAATCGAATTTAAGCGCAGTGGTTGATCACGGCAGAGATCCTGAATTGAAGTTAAATCATGAAGGTAATGCCATTGCATTATCTGAATGGGCGCTAAATATTTTTGCCGAAATGTCGGAAATAGCGAAAGTCCTCGACCAAGTTAATCACTGTGCAGATTATTCGCAGGCGTTAGCAGTTGAAAAAGCTAAAATACTGGATCCAAATCTCACACCTTCAGCTAAAATTTTAGAAATATTATTAGCCAATAACATGGATAACGGTCAGTTTGGTTTGCAGCTTGCGGATAAATATAAACAACAGTTATTAGATGCTGATTATGCTTATATGGATGAGCAGGAATTGATTGCGCATGCCAGGCAATCGTTACAAAAACAGTTATTAATTGAACAGCAAGATACACAATCTTTTGATGAGTTCTTACAAAGTTATTTTTCTAAAAGTTAGACAAAAAAAAGCCTGACAAACTGTCAGGCTTAAAATTACAACTAGGAAAACACACACAATAACTAGAACACACTACTTATGAGTGAGGAATTTTGAGAAAGTTCAAAATAATAAACACTTTTTTTAAAAAATATTTTCTACTGCTATCTGTGCCATTTATCTTTACTAGTTGTGTCACCACTCCGCCTAAAAATATCGATAATATTTGTGATATTTTTTATGATAAAAGTGACTGGTTTGACAGTGCTTCAGATATGAAAGAAAAGTGGGGCGTACCTATTCATGTGCCTATGGCTATGATGTATCAAGAAAGTTCATTTAAAGCCACTGCTAGGCCGGGTAAAAAATATGTGTTTTTTGGTTTGATCCCTTGGGGCAGATTAAGTACTGCATATGGTTATTCACAAGCAAAAACTCCCACTTGGGAAGATTATATGCGAGAAACCAATAATAGCTGGGCAAGTCGTACTGATTTTCATGATGCTATGGATTTTATGGGTTGGTTCATTAGTAAAACGCATAAAATGAACGGTATTTCTAAATGGGATGCACAATTACAGTATTTAAATTATCACGAAGGGTGGGGAGGTTACCGTAGAGGTAGTCAACATAAGAAGCAGTGGCTCAAGAATGTTGCAGTTAAAGTGAAATCTCGTTCATTACGTTATGCTCAGCAATTAAAAACCTGTGAAGAAGATTTATCTAAAGGCTGGTTTTGGGGATTGTTTAGTTAGGACTGTTAAGACATTTTTCATTATTTAATGATGGCTAAATGTGAGTTTGTTCTATCAATACTAATAAAGCACTTTGTCCGCCCCATTCTTTGGGGGCTTGGTGAAAGCCTAAAACACTAGGATGTTGGATAAGCCAATTGGGGATCGAACGTTTAAGCGCATAAGTGCCTTTGCCATGCATAATAGAGACACAATAAACATGGTGTTTTTGTGCCGCTTGTATTAAAGCCGCAATTTCTAATTTTGCGTCATCTTTTTTATAGCCATGTAAATCGAGAATAAGATCTGGGGGATAATCGCCACGTCTTAGTCGTTTAACCTCGTGACTGGCAGCATTTTCTCTTACATATTTTAGTGGTACATCAATTTCAAAATGTCCTTCAAATCCATCTGAAAATTGAAATGCGGCATTGGCTTGTTTAATATCTGACAATTCATTGATTTTTTTTAGGTTACGACTGTAATTCTGCTTGCTGGAAAAGCGTTGAGGCGGTATTTTGTCCTGCTTTAAAGGCGCTACATCTTTAAACTCATTTTGGAAAAGATCGAGTTCGTCTTCGATTTTAGAGTTCGAATCTGAAAAGAGCTTGCGTTTTATCAGTGTTTTATCAATATTCATTGCAAATTATCATAACAAATTTGCAGCGGTAGAACACGAAATGCAAACTACTAATTTTATTAAATTACGAGATAATATGACTATTACAATAGATAACGAACAACTAGTAGGCGATTTACACACTATGCTTGATATGGTGAGGTGGTCGGTCAGTTGTTTTAATCAAGCCGGTTTATTTTATGGTCATGGGACAGACAATCCATGGGATGAAGCGGTAAGTCTCGTTTTACAACTATTACACTTACCTCAAGACCTACCAGAACAAACTGGTGATCAGTTATTTCATAGTCGATTAACCTACGCGGAAAAGTTAAATATTGCGGAATTAGTTAACCGCAGAGTACAAGAACGTATCCCTGTGCCATATTTAACTAATCAAGCATGGTTTTGTGGGTTACCCTTTTATGTCGATGAAAGAGTATTGATCCCTCGTTCTCCCTTTGCAGAACTTATCCAAGATCACTTTGCTGCTTGGCTTGGTGATGAAGAGCCAGAACAAATATTAGATTTATGTACTGGTGGTGGCTGTATTGCCATTGCCTTGGCTTATGCATTTGAAAATGCTCAGGTTGACGCGGTTGATATCAGTACTGATGCTTTAGAAGTGGCAGATTTAAATATTACTGAACATGGTTTAAATCATAGAGTGTTGCCTATTCAATCTGATCTAATGAATGCTTTACAGGGCCAACAATATGATTTAATAGTCAGTAATCCTCCATATGTAGATGCTGAAGATATGGATGATTTACCAGAAGAGTTCCACCACGAACCAGAATTAGCGTTAGCTGCAGGTCAAGATGGCTTAGATTTAGTGGATAATATTTTACGTCAGGCTCCTAGTCATTTAACTGAAAATGGTTGGTTATTTGTGGAAGTAGGCAATAGTGAAGTGCATATGCATAGTCGTTATCCTGACTTACCCATTCAGTGGGTATCATTTGAAAAAGGTGGCCATGGTGTCTTTGCTATAAGCAAGAACGAATTAGTTGAGTACTGGCGCGCAGTTGATCATTAAAATAGACAAATTAAATAACATTTACTCATTCAATTTTTATAAGTAGCACAAAACAGGACTTAAATATTATGGCTGGTAACACCTTTGGAAAATTATTCACCGTCACCACCTTCGGCGAAAGTCATGGGATTGCTATTGGCGGTATTATCGATGGCTGCCCTCCAGGTTTGGAAATCTCTGAAAGTGACCTGCAAGTTGATTTAGATCGCAGAAAACCTGGTACTTCTAGATATACCACTGCTAGAAGGGAAGAAGACGAAGTGAAAATTTTGTCTGGTGTGTTTGAAGGCAAAACAACAGGTACTAGCATTGGTTTATTAATTAATAATAATGACCAACGTAGTAACGACTATTCAAAGATTAAAGATACATTTAGACCAGGCCATGCCGATTATACTTATCAGCAAAAATATGGCCTACGTGACTATCGAGGTGGTGGACGCTCATCAGCTCGGGAAACTGCAATTCGTGTTGCGGCTGGTGGTGTGGCTAAAAAATACTTAAAGCAACATCATGGTATTGAAATTTTGGGTTATTTGTCGCAACTAGGGCCGATAAAAATTGAAAATGTTGATCATAAAATTACTAATACCAATGCGTTTTTCTGCCCAGATGAAACTAAGTTAGAAGAACTTGACGCTTATATGCGCGAGCTTAAAAAGCTGGGGGATTCTATTGGTGCTAAAGTATCTGTGGTAGCAACAAATATGCCTGTTGGTTTAGGTGAGCCTATTTTTGACAGATTAGATGCAGATTTAGCCCACGCGATGATGGGCATTAATGCTGTCAAAGGTGTGGAAGTGGGGGATGGCTTTGCTACAGTCGAACAAAAAGGTAGTGAACACAGAGATGTGATGACTCCCGATGGTTTTAAATCAAATCGATCTGGAGGGGTTTTGGGTGGGATCTCAAGTGGTCAAGATTTAGTGGTACATATGGCCCTTAAACCGACCTCAAGTATCAGTGTGCCGGGTGAAACCATAGACATTAATGGTCATAGTGCTGAAGTGATTACTAAAGGACGACATGATCCTTGTGTGGGTATCCGTGCTGTGCCAATTGCAGAAGCAATGATGGCGTTAGTGGTAATGGATCATTTACTGCGCAATAGAGCGCAAAATGCAGATGTACAACGTACTACTCCAGTCATACCAGGGCAGGCTTAACAGCCTGTCTGTTTTTAATAAGAACTTGTTTTGCCAAAATCTGCTTTTTCTGCCTCAAATTTAATTTTACTCGCATTTACTTATCTCTTTTATTACGGACAGATTGGCGTATTAATCCCTTATTTAGGGGTCTTCCTTGATGGCAGAGGTTTTAGCTCTAGTGATATCGGAGAGCTGTTTGCGCTCATTACAATCGCAAGGATCGCAGGGCCTAACCTGTGGGCTTTCATCGCTGATAAATCTGGTAAACCCCTTAAATGGTTGCAAATTGGTGCGTTTTTAACTTTTAGCACATTTTGTTTGGCATTTGTGGTGAATGGGTTTTGGGCGTTAACGATTAGTTTTGCCATTATGATGATGTTTTGGACTGCGATTTTGCCGCAAATGGAAGTGTTGACCCTAAATTGCGTTAATTCGCATGCAGGCCGTTATAGTAAAATCAGATTGTGGGGCAGTATTGGTTATATTGTATTTACCATTTTTACAGGAAAAATGGTGGATATGTATTCTTCAGAGTCGCCCATTATTATTGGCGCGTTTGTATTATTAACCCTCTGGTTAGTGACATTATTTTTAAAAGAGCCAGTAAAAGAGGTAGTCACAAACCAAACTTCAGCTTCGATCTGGAGCAAAATACATAATCCTATCTTTTACGGATTTCTATTTTCGGCCATATTTTTACAAATTAGCTTTGGACCTTATTATGGTTTCTTCGCCCTATATACAAGAGATTTAGGTTACAGCGGACAAATGACCGGGGCACTAATTGCCTTAGGTGTGGCAGCTGAAGTGATTATATTTTTACAAGCCGGAAAATTGATTGAAAAAATTGGCGTGAAATGGATTTTAGTTATAAGTATGTTGTTGACCGCTCTGCGCTGGTATCTATTAGCTGTGATGGCAGAACATGTTGTGATGTTAGTATTAAGCCAAATGTTGCATGCCTTTAGTTTTGGTATGGCTCATTCTGCCTCTATCTTTTTTATAAATAGATATTTTGGAAAAACACATCAAGGTCAAGGGCAAGCGTTTTACACCAGTATCGCTTTTGGTATTGGTGGCGCAGCTGGAAATTACGGGGCTGGTTGGTTTTGGCATCAAGGGCAGGGGGCTGAATTTGCTTTTTCTCTGGCGGCATTATTTGCTTTGATTTCAGCAACAACTCTGTTATTTATTCCTGCTAAACGTATGTAATGTAAAATTGCTAAAATTGTTTTGCAAAATAGTGTGAATATCCAGCGACTGTAACTTTGTCGAAAGCTATCTTTTTTTCAATTTTGTGACAATTATGTGACTAACTTATTGAAACAAAAAGCCTTGTTAGACCACTTTATTGATAATAGTTGTTGACCTTAGTCACGCGCAAGTTATACTAAACGCGCTTGAAAGTAAGTTTGATATTTATGTACATTGTTTCGACGTTCCATTGCAGTACCCGGTCTCGTAGCTCATAAGTAATTGCAACACACTTCAGCACAACTAACGTCTCTTAGGAGACACAATTACTCTTGAAAAATATAGGAAATACTATGTCTACAACTACTGGTACAGTAAAATGGTTTAACGAATCTAAAGGTTTCGGTTTCATTCAACAAGAAAATGGACCTGACGTTTTTGCTCATTTCCGTGCTATCACAGGTACTGGCTTTAAAACTTTGGCTGAAGGTCAAAAAGTTGAGTTCACTGTAACTCAAGGCCAAAAAGGTCCTCAAGCAGAGAACATTGTAGTACTTTAATTCTTAGTAATTAAATTATTACCAAAAAGAGCAAACCTTAGGGTTTGCTTTTTTTATGCCTATAAGAAAATGAAACTGTGTCCTGGGCAATCAAATAATTTAGTTTTTTATTAGCCATACCAAAACTTATTCCGTTAACTCCCCACGTACATTCTTGATTAATAAACGCTTTATTTCACTAAACGCTAAATCTTTGCTGAGTAGGTAATGCAATTTAGCTAGCGCCGCTTCGGGTGTCATATCTGTACCTGATACTACACCAGCTTGTTTAAGAATATTACCGTTGGCATAACCAGACATGTTAACTTTTCCTCGCACACATTGAGTACAATTTAACACGATAATTTGTTGCTCATTCGCTAAGTTGAGTTGTCTTAATAAGTCTTCATTGTGTGGCGCATTACCTACACCAAAACTTAACAAAATTAAGGCTTTTACTGGTTGTTTTAAGGTGTTTTCAATCACAGCCGCACTGATACCCGGATAGAGCGTAATAATACCTATGGGTTGTGATTGTATATGACTTACTTTAAGTTGTTTTGTGTTGTCGACTCCTATCAATTTTTTGTCTATCTTAATTTCAATATCAATTCCTGCTTCTAATAAAGAGGGAAAATTAGGAGACCCAAAAGCATTAAAACCATCTGCGTCCAATTTTCGGCTACGGTTACCTCTAAATAATTGATTATTGAAAAACAAAGTCACTTCGGCAATGGGATAATTGGCGGCAATATATAAAGCGTTAAGGAGATTTATTTGCCCATCTGAGCGCAGTTGTGTAAGAGGGATCTGTGAGCCCGTGACAATCACAGGTTTACCTAAATCTTCTAGCATAAAAGATAAAGCTGACGCTGTGTATGCCATTGTATCTGTGCCATGCAATATGATGAAACCGTCATAATCTTGGTAGCGCTGTAATATATCATCTGCAATTTGTTGCCAGTCTGTGGGGCTCATATCAGAAGAATCAATTAGCGAGTCATATTCATGGATGGTAAATTTTGGCATTTCAGCACGATAAAATTCAGGCATATTAGCCACAGTGTGAGATAAAAAACCCGCAGTTGGAATAAAGCCGTTATCAGAAGGGCACATACCTATAGTGCCACCTGTGTATGCCACATAAATGTGTTTTTTCATAAGACCCCTTATTGTGATTCAGTATGAGTGATTATCTTCGAATGATTGAGGGTAAATGGTTTTAGCTGCAGCGTTTTCATATCGTTTAAGTAACTCAGTAAAAATTTTAGCATCGACTAAAGAGTCTAAAGAAGTGAATAACTCTGAGATGTTCTTATCTTTAGTCCGGCAACACTCTTGGTAAATACCAATTAATGAGGTGAGGGATATACCTTTTTCAGTCTGTAATTGTCTATCCGCTAAAACAAAAAAATAAGCACTGCCCCAATACGCAGCTGGATATTGTTTGTTATCCATTAATCTTCGAGCGATAGCCGCTGCAGTGTAGTCGCTATTAAACCAACGTAGGTGAGGGGATATTTTCGTTTGATAGCGTTCGTCTAATTTGCCTTCTAACACGTCGATTTTATCCATGATTTGATATTGCATATAACTTGCAAAACCTTCAGAAAGCCAGCGGTACTGGGGACCTAAATAAGGGATCGCTAAGTGGGCAATCTCATGGTAGAGGGTCCAATCGTTAACAAATTTATCCAGCGGAAACCGACTATCTACATATAAATGTACACTTTCATGTTCATCGCGTCTGGTATGGGCCCAAGGCACAGCTTGGTTGGATTTTTCTGGGTATAGGTATAACTCGAGTGTTTGAGGATATATACCCAGAGTGGCTCGCGTCGCATTAACACCATTGGTGACCCATTGTTTTAATATCGTTTTTTCACCTTGCTTAAAACTAGATAAGCCATGTAACTTAAATTGGTTGTTTGTTATTTTCTCTGAGGCATTGGCTGACCCAATGACAAATGCCAATGTGTAGCCCAATATCCAGATAAGTCTCACTTTAACCCCGGCGCTTATTAGCGTAAATGTTGCTGAAAAAATGTCACAGACATAGCGTACATTTGCATTGCCAGATCCGCATCGTATCTGTCACCTTCATCCCGCATAAAGGCATGTTGGGCATTGACTTCATGCCATGAAAAGTCATTTTGGTTTTGACTCAATGTTTGGTGAATAAGTACGCGGCCCTCTGCTGAAACATGAGGGTCCTGTTTTCCAAAAACTAAAGTTAATGGGCATTTGATTGTATGGCTCATAGTTAACGAGTCGTTACCGTCTGTGCAGGGCAGGGTATTAGAGTGAATGTCGGTAGGATATAAACAAAAAGCAGCGCCTATGTTAGCATTTAACGCTGCCCTAAAAGCTAAATGGCCACCAATACACACGCCCATCGCACCCACATGTCCTGTGCAATAAGCTTGTGCTTTAACGAAATCGAGCAGGGCTTGGGTATCAGAGTCGTGATCTTCTAAAGGCTTAGTAAATTTGTCAGCGTTACCTTTGTCTTTACCTGCATCATCATAGGCGAGTACTGTGCCCATTGGATTTAACTCATGAAATATCTCTGGCACTAACACCACAAATCCGTATGCCGCTAAAATTTGCGCACTTCGAGTAATGGGCGCTGTTTCTTGAAAAATCTCTGAATAAAAAATAATGGCTGGATATTGTTTGTCATCCAAAGGGCGAAATATCGAAGTTCGCATAGTGCCTGTGGGAGTGGTTAAATCTTGCAGGTGCTTCTGAATAAGCATAGCTTTTCCTTTAAATTTGTTAAATATCTGAGCAGTTATTGGTTAGCCTATTGTAATACATTCGGTTGCCTTAGTCTGCGTTGCTGACTTTGTGTTGATAAGATAGATCATTTTGGCGGTTTGTTTCAGTCTTTTGTTTTGCTAGATTACGGCACAATTATTTTACAATTATTAGGAAGAAAAATTATGTTTGATGTAAATCACTATTTTGATAATAAAGTGACCTCTATTGCGTTCCAAACTGCCACTTTACCGGCGACTGTTGGTGTCATGTCGATTGGTGAATATGAGTTTGGTACTAGCCAGTTTGAAACAATGTCAGTAGTAAGTGGTGCCTTAACCGTTAAGTTACCTGAAAGCAATGAGTGGACTACCTATAATGCTGGCGAAAGCTTTACTGTTGAAGCGAATAAAAGCTTCAACGTAAAAGTAGCAGTAGAAACTGCTTATTTATGTACATACGGTAAATAACGGACTAAATTTTTACTATAAAGTGATGCTGACAATCAATGAATAAGACAGTCAAGAAGTTAGATAATAATGTTATCAAGGCCCTTACCATTGTTTGTGAATCGGCTAAAGCTGATATTGCTGGATTTGAGTGGTTAACACATACTGCTAACTACTCAAACTTTCCTGCCAGTTTACTAGTGACTTGTGTATTTGATAACAACCAATCCTTATTTGATGCGCAAAAAAATCAACAAGAACTTGCTATACGTAAGATGGTGCAACAGCAATTATTAAAAGTCGGTGTGTTGATTAAAAATGCTAAATATCAAGTATGTTTTGATACTGAAGAAGCCTGTTTAGCCGAACATAATGGCGATTGGAAACTTAGGCTTTAATCACATATATAAACAGGTTTCCCCTTAACTAAAATTAAATATTTCATAATATACTGATCAATTTCTCTATAGCCGCATAGGTAACAAAAATATCATTATTAAAATAAATGACCGTTATTACCTAGCAAAATTAATCACTGAGTCAAAATAGCCGATTTAGCTTTGTTAATTATAGCGTCTGATAAATGCTTGAACGCACCTTTTAGCAAAACCCATCGGTGCCAATACAAAGTGCGAGTTAAAGATTGATTGGGTAGTAAGTCAACCAACTGGCCATCCTCTAGCTCTTTTTGTATCTGTAATTTAGGTATTAGGCAATATGCTAACCCTTTTAGGGCAAAATTTACAAAGGCCTCTGATGAGCGCACTGTATGACAAGGATAACTACCTCCTGGTAAGTCAAATTTTTCTTTAATAAACCTTATGTGCATATCATCATTTTGGTCATAGGCTGCCGCAGGTGCTCGTTTTAAGTTATCCATAGTTATACCATTTGGGAAGTAACTTTTTTTAAATAATGGAGATGCGACTAACAAATAGTGCATATCACCTAATTTATCTAAGGTACATCCTGGCAACGGTTTATCTTGGCTGCTTATTGCCCCAAATACTTCGCCATTTTTTAAATATTGAATTGTATTATTTTCATCAGCGATGAGTAAATTTAAGGCTATTTTATGTTTATGGGTAACATCACCTAGAGCTTCAATTAACCAAGTTGCTAAGCTATCCGCATTCGTTGCCATATTAATACTAATTGTCTCATTGATGTTTTGTGCTTCTATTTCGGGTAGCACAGCTTGCTCTAACAAACATACCTGCTGATAGTGGGCTAGTAGCTTTTTACCTATGTAGGTGGCAGTTAAGGGGTGTTTGCGGATGACAACTGGCTGGCCAATAGATTGCTCTAGTAATTTGATACGTTGTGATACAGCAGATTGAGTGACGCACAGTTCATTTGCTGCTTTTTCAAAACTCTGTTGGGTGATTAATACGCTGAGGGCATGAAGTAATTTATAATCCAACATTATTAGAATTTCTTATCATTGATTAAGTTTATTAATTATACTTAATTTAAAGTGGAAGTATAATCGCTTCATTATTTTTTGGAGATAACTATGTTGTTCGCAGTAGTTCAAGGTTTTTTTCTGGGGTTAAGTATGATTTTGCCCTTAGGTGCACAAAACTCCCATGTGCTCAATCATGGAATTAAACAGAATCATCACTTATTAGTTGCGTCAATCTGTATTGTTTGTGATGTGTTGTTAATTGCTTTAGGGGTTTTTGGCGCGGCTAAGTTACTGGCTAATTCACCTCAGCTTGTTTGGCTTATATCTTGGGCTGGAATTATTTTTTTATTAAGTTATGCCGCATTATCCTTTCGAAGTGCATGGCGAAATTCTTATCACAAAAGTGAAATTAATGGTTATGGAACTAAGAAAACGACTGTAATAACAACCACCTTGGCGATAACTTTACTCAATCCCCATGTTTATTTAGATACAGTCGTTATTTTAGGCAGTGTAGGTGAACAATTTGTTGGTCATGACAAAGTAGCTTTTGCAGTAGGTACTATGTTGGCGTCAATTATTTGGTTTTATAGTTTGGCTGGGGCAGCAGCCAAACTTTCACCTTGGTTAAATCGACCTAAGGTGCAGCGCATTATCGATACGATTGTGGCGCTAATAATGTGTATGATTGCCTATATGTTGTTTTCAAGCTTATAGCTCCATGCTAAAGCCATTAGTGACTTAATAATGGCTCAAGCATCGACTCTAAACCATTCACTTTCACTTCATGGATCAAGGCTAGCTGTTGGCCTAATTTCCCTTCGGGGAAACCTTTATTGTTAAACCACACCAAATAAGGTTCAGGCAAATGTAAAAGTTTCCTACCGGCATATTTACCAAAAGGCATAGTTTGATTAATGGCTTCTAAGAGTGCTTGCTTATCCATCTTGCCCATCCCGTGATTGATGATTTTGTTGGGTGTCCCATAACTTTTTATAAGCACCGTTTTGCATTAACAAGGTGTGATGATTGCCTTGCTCTAATATCTTACCTTTGTCTAATACAATAATTTTATCAGCATCGACTATGGTAGATAAACGGTGGGCGATGACTAAGCTTGAATGACCTTGAGATACTTCTTTAATGGCTTTTAAAATGGCCTGTTCTGATTGGCTGTCTAAAGATGACGTGGCTTCATCGAAGACTAATATTTGTGGTTTTTTTAGTATCGTCCTTGCAATGGCGACTCTTTGTTTTTCACCACCAGATAGCTTTAGACCCCGCTCTCCGACTTTTGTACTAGTGCCATCGGGCAGAGAGTTAACAAAGTTTCTTAAATGCGCCATATCAATTGCTTGTTGTACGTCAGCATCCGAGGCGTCGGTTCGACCATAACGTATGTTTTCTAAAATAGTATCGTTAAATAACACTGTATCTTGGGGCACTATGCCAATGGTTTTGCGCAAAGAGTCTTGATTTACAGACTTAATATCTTGGCCGTCTATGGTTATTGTTCCTTGACTGGTATCGTAAAACCTAAACAGGAGTTTAACTAAGGTTGACTTACCTGAACCACTTTCGCCTACCACTGCAACTTTTTGACCGGGTAATATCTCAAAAATAATATCTTGTAAAATCGTACGCTCAGCATGATAAGCAAAGTTGACATGTGAGAACTTAACTCGGCCTTGGTCGATTTTTAAGTGTTTATTGTTGTTATTAATAGGCACTGTATTTTTTCTCGCGAGAAGATTAAACAGATTCTCGATATTGGCTAATGAACCGCGGATTTCTCGATAAACGAACCCTAAAAAATTCAGAGGCATAAAAATCTGCATGGTAAAGGCGTTAATTAGTACAAAATCACCTATTGTCATGTCTCCATTGGCCACATGATAAGCTGCTAACGCCATCATACTGGTCATAGATAGGGCTATAATAGAGGCCTGACCACCATTTAAAGCAAACAAAGATAGGCGGTTTTTGCGTCTGGCTTTTTCCCAGCCGGCTAAATCAGTATCGTAACGATCCGCTTCGTATTCTTCGTTATTGAAATATTTAACTGTTTCGTAGTTAAGCAAGCTATCAATTGCTCGTGAGCTACTGCTGGAATCAGCTTGATTGACTTGCCTGACATATTGGGTTCGCCAGTTAGTCGCTTTAATAGAAAAACCTACATAACTGACCACAGACGCTAAAATAATTAACGCAAAACTTATTCCGTAGTTATAAAACAAGACACCGATAACAGCGGTTATTTCAAACAGGGTAGGGCCAATGTTAAATACCAAAAAGCGCATCAAAAAGCTAATACCGCTGGTACCACGTTCAATATCTCGAGAAAGGCCACCAGTTTGTCTATTTAAATGAAAATCGAGATCTAACTCGTGTAGATGTTTAAATACTTTTAAGCCCAAGCGACGCATCGCTCGCTCGGTAACTCGGCCAAATAGAGTGTCTCTAATTTCACCAAATATAACATTGGCCAATCTTAACAGCCCGTATGCTGCGACTAGGCCAAAAGGTACAAGTAATAAGGCATTATCTGACTGGGGGGTATTGAGGGTGTCAACCGTGTGTTTGAGAATAAAGGGTAAATAAATGCTAGCGATTTTAGCGGCAATAAGAAACAAAATCGCTAAACTGACTCTGAGTTTAAACTCAGTTAAGTAAGGTAAAAGTTGAGTGAATATCCGCCAGTTAACTGGGGTGTCGATGTCTTGATTAGAATGGCTAGGGCGCATGAAATATCATTTACTTATAGTGTGGGAAGTGAAGAAAATTGAGCAAAATTAGCTCGCAGATGTACAAACGAAGATATTTAGTCATTAATGCAAACTTTTAATATCTATAAAACACATCGATTTCTTCCTGCTTTTTTGGCTTTATATAATTTTGTATCAGCAGCAGTAATAGCATGATCTATATCATCTGTTACTTGAAACTGGTGAATGCCCATACTGACAGTGATCTGAAAGGTGCCTTTTTGTGATTCAAAAAGTGTTGATTCGATTTTTTTACGCAGTTTTTCTGCTAATAACAAAGCTTGTTTACCTGTGGTGACCGGTAATAAAAACAAATACTCTTCGCCACCCCATCTAGCTAATGAGTCTTGTTTTCTTAATTCAGAACTAAACAATTCAGCTACTGTTTTGATAACCTCATCACCTTTGTCATGTCCATACTTATCATTGACAATTTTGAAATGATCTATATCACACATAATGACTGCCATGTCCGACTGTTCTCGTTTACTTCTGGCATATTCTTTTTCTATGTTGGCAATCATGCCACGTCTATTTTGTAAACCTGAAAGTGAATCGTGCATCGCCTGTTGTTCAAACTGTTTACTGATTTTCATGACTGTGGCATATGAATTACGCCGAGCGGCTTCGTATACACCAAACAAAAAGCTTACTGTCATAAAAGAAAATATCAGTCGTGACTTAAATTCGGGGCTGTATGCCACATTAATCAATAAAGGATCTTTTAGAAAAAGTTGAATACTGATAATGATGATAAAAATGAATAAGTTTCGAATACCTTTACGTAAACCACCAAAAAATAACACCACAGGAGGGACGACATATATCCATAAAGGGCCGGTTCCATCCACACCTCCTGCATAAATTAAATAAATCATTAACAGCATTAGAGATAAAGTGAGCAAATTAGCTGAAATTCTGTATGGAGAATAAAACCAATTATTTCGAATTATTAGGTGAGCATAAAAAAAGAGAAAACTGATTGACAGTAACATTATGCCTAAATAAATATTACTGTTAGTACAGGCTATGACACCAAAAATTAATGTTAACAGGCTACCAACGGTACTAAATATATTGGCAACTACGATCTTTTGATTGGATTCAGGATCGTTATTATCCTTAACGCCTGTTTTTAAATATTCGACTAATAAATCTCTATATTTCATAGATGTTCTTATTTAAGTAAAAAACTTGTGTCAGACTCAACTAGTTTGGCTGTTAATGTGACTAAATTTCTTAATTGTAATACTGAGTGAGTAAAACCATCTTCAACTAATTCTAGCTCAAAATAAAAGCCTTTATTAATAATGCCCTGATGATTTTTCTTATTGTAGATTGAATATACGCCAGAAACGACAGCCTTTGAACTACCTGTGCTGTGAAAATGCTCAAGTTCTATCAATATGTGCGTTTTTGCAGTGTTTGCAGCAACAGATTTTTTAGAACGGAAGTTATAATGACTATTATTATTTAAATCTTGTATTAATGCTTTGTGGAAGTCGCTAGATAAATCTTCAGCCCACATGTTTGTTGGAGAATAATAGAGTTGATGTTTATCAAGCTGTATGACTAAATTTGTGGGTTTTAGATAATCTGCAACCATAATTGGCAGTAGTATTATGGTTTCCAGTTTTTCTTTAGCAATAAAATCAACAGGTTTATTTGCTGTATATAAATTGTAATAACGCACATCTAAAGGTTGGGATGTACAACTAACTAATAGATAAAAACTAAATAACAGAATTATAACTTTCATCTTAATCAGCTACTCCTCTTTTATTTTTTTGTTTTGCTTTGGGAAATAGCCCAGCAGGACGACTTCCTGTAAAGATTAGACTGTTTGGCGTGTTGTTAAGTTGCAACAATATAGGTCTAAGCTCTTTCATGGTTTGTTGTAGATCTGTCATGGTTTGATTAATTCGTTGATTGGTTTCAGAGTCTTCTGAATATGAACGAGTTAACGCGTTAATACTTTCTAAGGTTAAGCTCATCTTATGGGCTACTCTTTCTTGTTCAACACGGCTGAGTAAAGTATCTATATTTGTACCTGTTAGTTGCAAAGACTCGGCAGCTTTAGTTATTTGCAACAACATTTTATTCGTGTTTTCAGATAAATCTTGAAGTTTTAGAGCATTAATATTATCTAAAATCGAAGAAACCTTGTCGGTAATTTGGGAAAACTCGTCTGATACAAAGGGGAGTACTTTTAAATCATCTATTTCTGTGTTTTTTATCGTCGCTAAATTATCATAATGTTGTAAGTCGACAAATAAAGAACCAGTTAATATATTGCCTGTTTTTAACGTCGCTCTAAGTCCTTTTGTTATCCAATGGTCTATTTGTTGGTGCACAAACTTTAATCCTTCGTCATCATCTGACTCGCCAACTCTACCTGGTTGAATACCGATTAGAATTGGGATGTCGTAGCTATCTTCAAGCAGTCCTTGATGACTTGATAAAGGTATATTTATAGCCAGTACCTTGCCAATCACCAAACCTCTATATTCCACTGGTGCACCAACTTGTAAACCTCTAACCGTATCTTCGACTAATAGAATGTATTTAGCGTTATGTACAAAACGTTCTTCGGCTGCCAATTCATATGAGGAATGAATATCAAAGTAGGAACGTTCAGTAATGATTTCACCAGCAGGCATTTTGTCAGGCACACCAAAGGTAACCCCATTGGTTAATATAGTTTCAATACTCCCTGTATTTACTTTTACTCCATTGGCATTGAGTTCCATTTGGAACCCACTGATATCCCAAAATTTAGTATTGGTTGTAATTAATTCATGGTAGGGGGCTTTAATAAAGGTATTGTAATAGACAATTCTTTCATCAAAATTGAAGTGGATATCTTCAAATTCACCTACTTGAATACCTTTATAAATAACAGGGTCTCCTTTTTTATAAGCAAATTCACTATTGCTGTTTAAAGTCACGTGTAAACCTGGGGTGACGGGAGGGGCGGCTAGGGCAACAAATTCAACACTTGACTGGGAGCTTAAGCCTAGTTCCATATTAATGTAGGGGCCGGATAATATTGTACCTAAACCGGATACCCCGCTTAAGGTGATTCTTGGTGAAACGATCCAAAACTGATTATCGGCATGTAATATAGATTCAACGTTACTGTTCAATCTAGCAGTAACCAATACACCTTCTAAGTCAGAAGTTAATTCTATTGTTTTGACTATGCCTATGTCTACATCACGGGTTTTTATTTTTGTTTTTCCCGCTTCTAATCCTGTGGCCGTAGCAAACTCTATAATAATTAATGGACCTTGATTGCTCCACTGGTGATAGACCATCCAAAGTCCAATCAATAAGGCCGCTATTGGAAATAGCCAAATTTTTGAAATAGTTCTAACAGGTTGTATAACCGCGTCAGTAGCCGCTGTTGTTTCAATAGCCATTTATTGATTAACCCTTATCACTTTAGTTTGTGTATGTTGCCATATTAGCTTTGAATCAAAAGTCATGGCCGCTAGCATGGTGGTTATGACTACACCACAAAATGCTATTGCTGCGTGGCCAGGCATTATATTCATGATATTACCTAATTGAATCAAGCTGACTAAGATTGCCACAACAAAAACATCTATCATGGACCACCGACCAATAAACTCAGTTATGCGATAGTAAAACATTCTTTCTTGCAAATTATGTTGTTGCTGAGTTTGAACTGAATAGTTTAACCAGCAAAGAATAACTAATTTGGCTAATGGAACCATGACACTTGCGAAGAATATGATAATAGCGATAGGGTAGGAGCCCATTTGCCACAAAATAACTACACCACCTAAAATTGTACTCGATTGGCTATCACCTAAAACATTGGTGTACATTATCGGTAGAGTGTTGGCTGGAATATATAACAATATGGATGTAGCGATTAAAGCCCAAGTTGTCTGAATACTTTGCGATGGGGGGGCGGGCATCTTCGTTTGGTTTTCGGATAAATTAATCATCTGTTTGAGTTGGTATTTATCTACATATAATAAACAAATAGTCATGAAAATAATAAACAAGACATATGCATAAAACGATAAACCAATATCAATATCGGCTATCGACATAATTTTAATCAAACTTATTAATACTCCAATGAGGAAAACTTCTGCCATTGCCCAAGGCAGCAATTTAAATATAGCATTTAATATCAGACGGGCTTTAGGTGGCGAATAGCCAAAATGGATAGGTATCAGTAAATAAAGCAAAGATAATAGTATGCAAGCCGGAAGAATTAACATAAAAATCGCTTCTATCAAGGCAAGTAATGCATAATCTTGTTCAACTAATATTATAAAACTGCCTAATAATTCGATGGATTGGGATTGACCATTAGCACTAAAAGACAAAAATTTGAAACTAAGTGCCGCGACTAAAAAAATTAAAGCGCAAAGGGCTAGAGCAATTATTTTCTGTCCAGCATTATCATGGTAAGTGGTTAAGTTAAATCTACATCTTGGACATAGGGCCGCTTGTTTATGACGAAGTGGAGGTACATTTACTAAATAATCACATTGGTGACAATATATTTGCTGACTAGTTGGAGAGGGGTTGTTTGATACTGACACGTTACCCCCTAAATAATATTAATTAATCACAGTTAATGCATAGCTAACTTACTTCTTTTTGGGTGAAAGATCTTTGTTTTTAATGGTTAACTTTAATTTTCTTAGTAGTTTCGTATCTATATTTTTGTTTGCAGCAAGATAACCTGTTAATTCTAATTCCGGAATCGCTATGACATATTCGGCCAAGTTTGTTGGTAATGAATATTTAGCAAGCATACTATCGATTAATTCTGGGGATTCGACTATAAAATCTACTTTGTTTTTTAGTAATAATTGCCAAGAACAACCAATATCTGAACATATAATTAAATGTTTCCCTTCTTCTAAACCCTGTTCTATCGCCCAGTGATGAGCAATGTCATCTCGCTGTACTGCAAGGACAAAGTTTGACAATTGATTTAAATTCTTTATCTTCAAGTCAGCTCTTGCACTCATTGCAACTAAACCAAATTTATAGTGAGCAACAGGAAATAACCAATGAAATAATTCACTGCGCTGCGTTGTTTTAGCCATCGAATAAATTAGGGTGTTGGGTTCATTTAGAGCTTTAGCATAAGCTCTTGCCCAAGGGTACATGTCAAATGATGCTGGGATCTCAGCTGCAGACAAAATATCTTTCACTAGTTGTGTTGCCGAACCAGATACTTGGTTTTTTGTTATTGTTTGATAAGGTGGAGATAACTCAGTCACGACTTGCAGTGATTCATTTTCAGCCAAACAATTTGCTGAAAATGATAAAATGCCTAAAACTAAATAACGAGTAAAAAAAGATATTAAACAACAGTGCATTGTAGAGAAAATTTATAATTTTTAAATTGTCGCTATGATAATAAATTGTTATCTATTTTACCAATTTAACCCAAGTTAGTTTTACTAAAACCATTATTTATCTAATCAAAACTTGTGATAATAGACTGTATAATTCACTATAGGTCACAATAACTTATAATTAATCCTTTGCCTGTTTTTAAGTCCTAAAATGTTTCTAAAAATAATACCTGCCTTTATTTTCCTGTTTATTATCAGCTTTGATATTAATGCTGAAAAGGTGCATATTGCAGTTGCGTCTAATTTTACTCAAACAATGAAAGTGTTAGTAAAAGAATTCGAAACAAACTCAGAGCATACAGTCAGTTTATCTTTTGCTTCGTCGGGTAAATTATATGCACAAATTAAGCATGGAGCTCCTTTTGATGTGTTTTTTTCTGCGGATTCAGATAAACCTTTATTACTTGAAAAAGAGGGGCTAATAGTAACGGGAAGTCGGTTTACTTATGCTTTAGGTCAGTTGATTTTATGGTCTAATAAGCATGATAAATTATTAAATATTAAACAAAAGTTAATGCAAGGGAACTTCACTAAATTAGCGATTGCCAACCCTAGACTTGCCCCATATGGTTTAGCTGCACAACAAACAATTGAAAATCTAGGCTTAACAGAACAAACCTTACCGAAGTGGGTTCAAGGAGAGAATATTATGCAAACGTTGCATTTTATTAGCTCAGGAAATGCTGAATTAGGTTTTGTTGCCTTGTCCCAATTAAAGGATCCAAAAGCTTTGTCCGAGTTTAGTATCTGGCTTGTTCCCGCTGCTTTGTATCAACCAATTCGCCAAGATCTGGTGTGGTTAAATCGAGCTAAACATAATCCGGCTGCAGATGAATTTATGCAATTTATCCATTCTGCTAAAGCGTCTTCTATTATTGCTACTAGTGGCTATAAAATAGCTAAAGATAGTCAGTTGGATACTGATTTATGAATTTAACCCATGATGACTTACAAACTATTTGGTTAACTATACAATTAGCCAGCACAGTAACCAGTTTGTTACTGGTAGTCGGTACTCCTTTGGCATGGTGGTTAGCAAAAACCTCATCTTGGTTAAAAGGCCCCATTTCTGCTGTTGTTGCTTTACCGTTAGTCTTGCCGCCAACTGTTTTAGGTTTTTATTTGTTAATGACAATGGGGCCAAATGGTGTAGTGGGGCAATTCACTGAGTCATTAGGATTAGGCACACTACCTTTTACATTTTGGGGATTAGTGATTGCCTCTATGGTTTATTCGTTACCCTTTGTTGTACAACCCATTCAAAATTCTATTGAAGCCATAGGTAATAGACCGTTAGAGGTTGCCGCTACATTGAGAGCTGGGCCTATAGACCGATTCTTCAGTGTGGTTATACCATTAGCCAAACCTGGGTTTATTACGGCGGCGGTATTAGGTTTTGCTCATACTGTTGGCGAATTCGGTATTGTATTAATGATCGGGGGTAATATTACTGGAGAGACAAAAGTGGTGTCTGTACAAATATATGATCATGTTGAAGCTCTCGATTATTTAAAGGCCCATTCATTATCTGCAGTTATGCTTATTTTTTCTTTTACGGTTTTGTTAGCACTTTATTGTTTTAAAAAAGATGCCAGTGCTTTAACAGTGTGGGATGGCAAATGAAAATTGACTTACATTATGAAAAATTCACAAATAATCGTTAAATTTACATTAGGTGAAGATAAACCGTTTTTAGATATAGATGTCAGCATCCCTTGTCAGGGAGTTACCGCTGTAATAGGTGACTCTGGTTCCGGGAAAACATCTTTTTTACGTTGTATTGCCGGCCTAGAAAAAGCAAAAAATGGTTATTGTTCAGTTAATGGAGATATTTGGCAGGATAATCACACTTTTGTGGCTACCCATAAAAGAGATATTGGTTATGTATTTCAAGAAGCTAGTCTGTTTTCTCATCTTAGTGCGAGACAAAATCTTGCTTACGGACAAAAACGTTCTTTATACAAACATAAGCAAAGTTTTTTCGATAAGGTGATTAATGTATTGGGTGTTGAAGCTGCGCTTGATCAATACCCTCAACAACTTTCTGGTGGAGAACGTCAGCGTATTGCGATCGCGAGAGCGATATTGATGCAACCAAAACTGTTACTGATGGATGAGCCTTTAGCGTCCTTAGATAAAAGTAGAAAACAAGAAATTCTACCTTATTTAGAGCGGCTTGTTATTGAGTTTAAACTACCTATTTTGTATGTCACACATGCAATAGATGAAGTAATACGTTTGGCTGACTATATAGTTGTTTTAAAACAAGGATGCTTAGAAGCAAAAGGTTCTGTGAGTGAATTATTTTCACGTATAGATTTACCATTTGGTATGTCTGAAGAAGTGGGAGTTGTGATTGAATGTAAAGTGATCGAACATGAGCGAAATTGGGATTTGGTTCGCTTCGCATTTGATGGTGGTGTTTTATATGCAACTGATAATCAATATGTACTAGGTGAGAATTTACGTATCAGGGTTTTATCTAGCGATATCAGTATTAGTATTAGCCGCCCTGCGGATTTAAGCGTACTTAACGTCTTTGAATGCAGTGTATTAGCACTTTCAGATGCTCAGCATCCTGCAATGCAATTAGTGACTTTAAAAGTAGGGAATAGCCGATTGATCGCGAGTGTTACAAAAAAATCTGTGCAACAACTAAAGCTTTGTATTAATTCTCGGGTATGGGCATTAATCAAATCTGTCGCTATTGTTCGTTAAGTCCACAATAAATATAAGCCGTTGTCTAGCGAGGTAAATACAATGAGTTAGTTTAGTGATGTATTTGTTTTAGATGAAAAGCTCAGCTTAAATTAATAACTTTATACAGTTTTATCATCATAAAACGATTTTTATATTTTACTTATGCTTGGTTGTTTTTCATATTTGAGATGTTAATATGCTTAACAATAATATTAACCAATGCTTTCAATCTATTAACGTAGATTTTAACAAATTATATAGTGCTTATTATGACGATAGTCTCTTTTTTACTTTTTACACTTTTTGCTGCTGGCCTTACCTGGTATTTAACTCGAAATTACGAAAATAAAAGTAGCGAAGGCTACTTTTTGGGTGGCAGAAGTTTAACCTTCCCAATTATTGCAGGCTCTCTTCTGCTGACCAATTTATCAACCGAACAAATGGTTGGTTTAAATGGTTCTGCTTATAAAAACGGCTTAAGTGTAATGGCTTGGGAAGTTATTGCAGTGCTTGCTTTAGTATTAATGGCCGCATATTTTTTACCTAAGTTTTTACGTTCAGGTATCACCACTGTTCCTCAATTTCTAGAGCAACGTTTTGACGGACGTACGCAAACATTAGCTAACTCAATTTTTCTTGCCGCTTATGCTTTCTTGTTAATTCCTATTGTTTTATACAGTGGCGCCAAAGGCCTAATTAACATGATGGATTTACATAATCTAACAGGCATTGAAAGTGAGTTCACTTTATTAACCGTTACCTGTATCGGAATTGGCCTAGCTGGCATGATGTACTCGAGATTTGGCGGCCTTCGCACATTAGCTGTACTTGATACCATTAATGGCATTGGTTTATTGATTGGTGGCTTCATGATTGCAGCATTTGCACTATATGTATTAGGTGGGGATGGCGGGATCATGGGCGGTTGGGATACTCTAAATACAGTTCACCCTGAGCGTATGGATTCAACAGGCGCTGAAGGATTAGATTCTGAAGTACCGTTTTCAACAATCTTCACAGGGGTTGCTTTACTTAATTTGTTTTATTGGTGTACTAACCAGCAAATTATCCAACGTACATTTGGAGCAAGTAGTTTAGCTGAAGGTCAGAAAGGTGTGCTGTTGACCGGAGCATTAAAATTACTTGGGCCTATTTATTTAGTATTGCCAGGCTTAGTTGCTTATCATTTATACTTTGGTCAAGGTGTAAGTAACGATGACGCTTACGGTAAATTGGTTGCTGATGTCCTTCCTGCTCAATTAACAGGCTTTTTTGCCGCAGTAATGGTTGGCGCTATTTTAAGTTCATTTAACGCTGCGCTTAATTCTACCTCTGCGTTATTCTCGATAGGATTATACAAGCATGTGATAAACCCAACGGCCAGTGATGAACAAACGGTTAAAACCGCGAAACTATTCGTCACAATCATTGCCATTGCAGCTATGTTTGGTGCGCCGTTATTATCTAAAACATCAAGTATTTTCAGTTACTTACAAACTATGAATGGTATTTATGCTATTCCAATCTTTTCAGTAGTTGTAATGGGAATGCTAAACAAACGAGTCCCTTCTGTAGCCGCTTTTTACTCTATGGTAATAGGGTTGGTTGTCATGATCGGGTTATTAATCGTGTACCCAGCTTTAAATGAAGGTGCCAATACCTCACAGTTGACAGGTATTAGTAATTTTCACACTATGGGTATTGTATTTGGTGTTTTAATGTTAATTATGTTTGTTGGCTCTAAAGTTGCTCCACGGGAAGTTGAGTGGGAAATTACTACCAATACACCAATTGACATGACACCTTGGAAAGGCACTAAAATAGCAAGTATTATCCTTGTTATTGCTGTTGTGGCAATCTACGCAGCATTTTCTAAGTAAAACTTAAGTTTGTTATTTATCAGGGTTAACAATTTGTTAGCCCTTTTTTATGGAGAAAATTATGTTGAAAATATTTACTAGGATCCGAATGCTTGTTTTAGTTACTTGCTTATTAAGTACTAGTAGCTTTGCAGAACAGTTTAAAGTGCTTTTGTTTACAAAGTCTGCCGCTTGGCATCATAAGTCAGTGAATGAAGGCGTAGACGCAATTAAATTAATTGCCCAAAATCACCATTTTGAAGTGGTATGGCATGAAGATGCCAATCAGTTCAAACCTGAAAATCTCAAGCAATATCAAGCTGTTATATTTTTACAAACGACAGGTGATATTCTTAATGATCAACAACAAGCGGCATTAAAAGGCTTTATTCAAGCGGGTAATGGTTTTGTGGGTATTCACAGCGCCAGTGATACTGAATATGGCTGGCCCTGGTTTGGTAAATTAGTGGGAAGACGTTTCCATATTCACCCTCAGATACAAACTGCACGTATGTCTGTTATTAATAATAGTTTTCCTGGGTTAGAGTATTTTCCAGAATCAGGTTTATGGACTGAAGAGTGGTACGAATTTGGTGAAGAATTGAGCCCTAACTTACAATATATATTGTCAGTAGATGAGTCTACCTATGATCCTAAGGTACAGTGGGGAGACAAGATCGGTAAAGGTTTAGGCGATTTTCATCCGGTTGCTTGGTATCAAAATATCGAAGGGGGCCGTTCGTTTTACACTGCTTTGGGGCATATGCCCGCTACTTATAGTAATAAAGCCTTTCAAGAACATATTTTTGGTGGAATTTACTGGGCTGCAACAGGTAAAGGCATGAAAAAATAGTGTGATTTCATATCATCAATAAGATAAAAAAATACCGGATTGGATCCGGTATTTTTGATTTAAGAGACGGTTTTGTTATTTTTCTTTATAATTTAAGCCAACATTAATGACTTGTGTTAATGCTTCTTTAGGGCTTGCATCTCGATTAAATAGCAGTGGATAATTTGTTCGACCTGATACCGGCCAGCTATTAAGCCAAGAGTCTGCATCTGTTACTCCCCAAAACGTCACTCTATCGATATTTTTATGGTGTTTAAGAAACATACCAAATATAGCGGCATATCTTGCACCTAAAGCTTTATCTGCGCTGGCAGGGAAATTTCCGTCTGGATACGGATTATTTTCTTTATTCGCAACTCGCTTTTTAATATCTACATTTGCGCCCCATAAGTTTTCGCGGCCTAAATAGTCAATATCTAGTTCAGTAATATGCAGTTGCAAACCAGTAGCAGCCAATGCGGTAAAATTAGCATCGATTTCTGCTAAACTAGGACTGGTCATTGACCAGTGACCTTGAATACCAATTGCATCGATTGGAATGTTTCTCGCTTTAAAATCATTAACCATTTTGATAACTGTGTCTACACGGCCCTTACGAGTCATGCCATAGTCGTTGTAAATTTTTGTTGAGCCAGCGGGTAACTCCTCATTAGCAATAATAAACGCTTGTTCTATGAAATCGTCACCAATGATTTTATTGTAAAGTGAGCGGCGTAAACTGCCGTCATCCTCAATTGCTTCATTTACCACATCCCATACTTTTATTTTATCGCCAAAATTCTCGGCCATAAACTTTGCTCTTTCTCGCATTCTTTGTAATAGAGCTTCTCGCGTTAGAAGGTTGCCTTCACTGTCTTTAAACACCCAATCTGGAGTCTGACTATGCCAAAACAAAACATGTCCTACAGGCGTAATTCCATTGTTATGGGTGAAATTGGCAAAATTCTTTGGCCCAGTTAAGTTATAGACATTTGGCTCAGGATTAAATGGTCCCCATTTAAATGAGTTATCCATAGTGGCAGAAGAAAAGTGATCTTTTACTATTTGAGTATTGGCTAGGGAATGGTCGGCTACCATGTCGTTGTTCATGGTTGCACCTATTAAAAATTTACCTGCGTAGGCATCTTTCAGACTCATTTCAGAGGCCGTATATTCAGATTTCATGTTACATGATGAGGTCATTAAAGTGATTAATGACATAGCTATAATATTTCTTTTTATGTTTGATGATGGCTTGTTGTACATACTTCAATTCTCTTTTTTCAAGTGGAATTCAGTATAACAAGGGGATGAATTCCGTCATCTGCTTTGAGAAATAAAGTAATACCTTTAACTAATTGTTAAAAAAAACGGTATTTTTTTGTTGCGCAAAAAAAAACGGCCTCAAATGAGGCCGATTTTTAAGGTCGGTAGGTTAATACCAACCACCATGTTGAACGGTTTGAAACCTAGGATTAGCTAAGTCTTTGCTCAATTAGATACGATCTTTTAATACAGCGGCAATAGGGGAATTCGCTAGGCCATTTTCGGCGGCCCATGCAGTAATAGTTTTTCCATCATTTTCTGGTGCACTTAAGTCACTTTTAGGCATTTTTTTCACCATTAAGGTACCTGTTTCTACTGCATTGTTAAGCATAGCGGTGCGAATTAAGCTGTTACCACCACAAGAAACACCTGAATAATAATCTTTAATACGTAGGCTAAAGTCAGATTGCACACGTTTCATTTTTTTACGTAGTTCGCCTTTATCGTCTGCTTTAACGATAGTGCAAATATTTTGTAATGCTTCGCCAACATCAGCTTGTGCGTTGCCAGCAAAGATTAAAGAAGTAGTCGCGATTACGATAGATGTTTTAACTATTTTCAACATGGTTAAATTCTCTCTGTTAAATGAATGTAATTTATTTTGAAACTTGACTCAGATGGGAGTTGCCGTTTCGATAGATGTATTAAACACCCATTTAGTTGAATAAAAAATCTACAGGTCGATACTTAGGTATCAGTCTCAATAACTAACTTATCCTCTTAGCGAATGAATTTAGGTAAGCTCCCTAACTAAAAATTAATTAGAAATTTTATTTTGTTTATGTAGGAAGCGAAGGCCGATCCTTTTATGATAAATATGTATCAAGTGATTAACGCGAGGGGATTGTGATGCAACAAAAAACTGAAGCACAAATTATAAAGCAGTTAAATTTACTTAATCAGTCATCTGACAATCAAAATGAATGGTCTTATATTGATGGAAAATTAGTCAAAACGTTCAAGTTTGTAAGTTTTGAGGACGCCTTGAGTTGGATGAATGATGTAGCAATATATATTGAACAGTTAAACCATCATCCTGAATGGTTAAATATTTATAATAAAGTAGAGGTTAAATTAATCACTCATCAAGTGAATGGGGTTACTAGTTTAGACTTTGACCTAGCAGAAATTATGCAAGATCTTGTTTGATAATATTCATTATTCTCGGGATTGGTTGATTAAAATACAAAACCTGTATGTTAATTAAACATAAAGATTTTTTTCTCACTTTTATGCTAAATATTTGCAAGTTAACCTTGCGCCACAGTAATGGCTATGTATAATACGCCCTCCTTTGAGAGAGGGGCCGAAATAAGCCACTAACTTAAAAGAAAATTCAGGCGCGGGATGGAGCAGTCTGGTAGCTCGTCGGGCTCATAACCCGAAGGTCGTAGGTTCAAATCCTGCTCCCGCAACCACTTGAATTTTCAACAGTTTCAAAGGACGATTTCAGACGCGGGATGGAGCAGTCTGGTAGCTCGTCGGGCTCATAACCCGAAGGTCGTAGGTTCAAATCCTGCTCCCGCAACCATATATTAAGACCTACTCATTTGAGTAGGTCTTTTTGTTTGTGCCGCTTAAAAAGTATGTTTATCCAATCCCGATTTATACCTTAATTTATTTCATAAATAACTTCACTGTGCGCTGTTAGCTCAGTTCAAACAGTATTCCTTATAGCCATGATATTCATCTTACTCAAAGTGGAATTATCGGTTTTTACCTATTGCTAACCTCCACAATATATTTTGGTTTCTTATATTTAATTGTACTTCTTTTTTTCGGCGGTACTTTTTTGGTTGTAGGGTTTTTGTGTTTCGTATGTTAAATTTTGTTGCTATTATGAAACGGAATTGTAAGTTGAATAACAATTTGTCCATAAGAACAGGGGTTGTTATTAATTAATAATTATTGATTAATGCAAGTTAAAGCTAAATAACAAGATCACTGTAAATAAATGTGTGGGTTTGATTATGTATAAAATGCCTCTTTTGTTTTTCGCTTGCTTGTCTGCATGCTTAACTAGCATTGCGCAAGAAAACCTTAAAGCTGATGTGTTTGGGCTAACTACGTTAGCTAATCTTGATACTCACGTTTCCTACACAAAGGCATTTACTAATTCTACTTCATACTTTTCATCGTTTACAGATTACCTTGAGCCAACGGTTTTTAGCAGTGAAATTACTTATGCTGGTAGTACTGCCAATGAGTCTTATGTAATGAGGATCGGCAAGGGTGGGCAAATATATTCTTTAACCAGCGCTTTTGGTGAATCGGTTCCTCCACAACATGACAATAACAGCGATGATAATGGTGGACTGACGCTGCGACCCTTTATTGATGAAGTGTGGCAAATGGTTGCTGTAGATGGAACACTAAACGATCGTGATGGTGATAAGTATTTCATTCACCAGGCTGGGGTTTATGTACAACACTCTGAAGGGCAAATTGAACCTTTTTATTCACCTATGTTGGCTGAATATTTTAATTCTAGTGATAACTCACTTACCGTTGTGAACTGGGGACAGCAAGCTCATACATCGGATAACGCTGATATTCTTCATGATGCCAGTGTAATGTATTACACCAAGTACACTAACCTTGGCAAAGGTATTATCCAAGTTGATAATATGATGTATAACTTTGGTCCTGATACTATGAATCATCTGAATGTGCCATGGGGTGGGGTTAGAAATTCAACATTAGGTAATTTCTTTGTATCGAACTCTGATAATACTTATTCAGCAAGTCCTGGGCAATGGGGCTCGGTAAGTACCATTCAAGTTGAGAATACTGGAGGATGGGCTGCTTTTTCGTCAGCAGAAGACGGTACCGGGCCAACATTGGGATTAGTTTTTACTAATGACGAACTAGCGGCAAATGGGATTATTAATTGGGGGCGAGTAGGTAGTAGCACAAACCCAAGAGATTATTTTGTTTTCACTATGATTAAACAACCCTACGACGATATTGATTTTGGTGAATCAATGCAGTTTCGTCACTATTATGTGGTTGGAGCCAGTGTCAATGATGTTAAATCTAAAATTGATACCTATAACTTAAACGATGAAGTATTTGATGTAGGCACAACAACTGTTAAAAGTGATGCAGTAGATATTCATTATCTTATTAGCCAATCAGGAAATATCATTTCTGCGGAATTCAGTACAAGTGCTGAAGCAAACTTCACTATCAAAGCAACGCCTTATGAAAATAGTTATCCCTTAGCTTTAATTACTGGTAATGACGGTTCAGCAGTTATCACCACCAATTTATATCATTATGGAACAGAGCCATTTCGCAGTGCTACAAGCAACTGGAAATTATTAGGTTATGTGGATGCAAAAACAATTGTAAATACCATATATGCAACGATTGATGCTGGTGATAGTTATACTTTTGTCGATGGTTCGACACAAACAAATATAACTGCTAATACTTTTTATAAGTCCAATAGTCAGAGTGTGATTGAGGATACGAATTTTAATGTCATTACTTACACCTACCTAACTGTGACTGCAGAAGAACCTGTTGAAGTCCCTGTTGTGCCGATTGAAGAGCCGGATCAACCTGTAGTCGAAAGCGATTCTAAATCTAGTGGTGGGGCATTGTCATTGATAGCGTTAATACTTCTGTTCATGTTTATATGCCAGCGGCGCTTCGTATGTCATTTGTTTAACAAGGCAATGTTCTGCAATAAATAGTTCAATAAGAAATAATTCTGAATAAAAATAATTTTTAGTAATTTATAGGTAAGTAAAATAATGATAAAAGTTAATAAATTTTTGGTGCTTATGTCAACCGTCATAATAACTGGAATGGGTTTATCAATTCATGCTGTTGCTGCGCCAGTGGAAGAACCATCCTTAGCGGAAGATCCCTTCGCTGTTGCCAGGCAATCCCATAAAACTGTTGTAGAGCGCCCATGGGCTAATCGTTCACCAGAAGAGATGCGTTCATGGGTTAGAGAAAACCTTCATTTTAAACTAAGAGCTAAAACTATTATTGATGAAAAAGAACATCCTGAATGGGCATGGTTTAGAAAATCAGGACTAGGATTGTTTTTACATTGGGGGCCAACTAGTGTGCCACCAAATAATGGTGATGCTTGGGCAATGAAATGGTCTGCCACAAAAGCCAAACATAATCGCAAAATGATGCTGCCTGAAGATATGTTCAAGGTTGCCGAAACTTGGGTTCCTGAACAATATGATCCTGAAAAATGGATGGCTGCTGCAGCTAAGGCTGGTTTTGGATACTCAGTCTTAACCACCCGTCACCACGACGGCTATGCCTTGTGGCCAAGTAAACATGGCACCTGGGATACTGGTGATCACATGGGCGGTAAAGATCTTGTGAAAGGTTATGTTGAGGCTGCTCGAAATAATGGCATTCGTGTGGGTTTATATTATTCAGGGCCGAATTGGCATTATGACTATAAAAACAAAGATTTTTCACAACCTGCAGTAGGGGTTAACTACAAGCACGAAAATGTCGGTCATAAAATTGCGCCATCAAAAGAAAGTGCTCGATTAGAAAAACAAGAATCTGCCAACCAGGTACGTGAGTTAGTCACCAACTACGGAAAAATCGATATGATGTGGTGGGATGGTAACTCCATCATGACAGAGCAAGAACTCGCAGAATATCAACCTGAGATATTTGTCGCCCGTGGCAATATTGCTACTCCCGAAGGAAGTGGTCATGGTAAAAGTGAACATGTAAAAGCCACTAACGAAGCCGGATGGTGGTGGGAGCTGTGCATCAAATCTGAGGCAAAAAACACTCCATTTTGGCATTACAACAAGGCCTTAGAAACCAATCATTGGGATACCAATACACTGCTAACTGAGCTTGTCCGTGTGCGTTCGTTAGGGGGGAACTTGTTAGTTAACATAACTCCTCGTCCTAATGGTGAGATGATGGATTGGTATTATGAAATGACAGAAGAGTTAGCTTTATGGATGGAGCATTCTCGTGAAGCTGTTTACGATGTTGATTTAAATGCACCATTACCTACCTTGGATAAAACCCAAAACTTCACGACTAAGCGAGGAAATACTTGGTATTCAATGGCTGATGATAGCAATACAATTTTTATAACTGAAATCAGTAAGCCAAAATCAGTCACACTGTTACGTACCGGTGAAAAAGTCGCGTCTAAATTTACTGAAGGTAGCTTACATATTGTTTTACCTAAAGGGATGCAGACAACCTTACCTGATTTAGTAAAAATTGTATTTTAGAAGGGCGTTAAATTACTACGGTGTTCTGTTTCTAGCGCCTCTCTATTTCTAGTGCCTCTCTATAGAGAGGACTTTTTATAGATTATTTTTGTTTTCATCCTAAATAGTCTCTACTTTTTAATATAGACAATCGTTTAGTCCACCGGGTTGAGTGAAGTTAATCCTCGTTTCTGTATTTGTGTATATAACTTTATTCTTTATTGGTGTGTCTTGTACCTGGAAAAGAATGAAGTTATTTACGGGGTTAATCTTGATGTTTTTATGGCATCAAGTATTTACAGCAAATAATTGTGTTAAAAATTAAACATAATATATCACAAATATTTACAATTACCCTTCGTTTACTATATAGTGTTTTGTTTTAAATATAAAATAATATATCTTCCTCGTTATGACGAATAAATATGGAAGCTTAAGGAGTGAAACTCTATGCATTATCAGTTAAATAAAGTAATAGTTATGGTATTAGGTTTATGCATTTTTAATGTGCAAGCGAATGAAAAATATTCTGATTTTAAACCTTTATTTAATGGTAAAAACTTTGATGGCTTATATTTAAAATTACGCAGTGGTGACGAAGAAATGGCGAAAAAAGTCTTCGCCATCGAAAATGAAACTATTCACGTATTTAATGATGAATTCCCCCAAGAATACAATCTAAATACTGGTGCCAATGATACCCATGGTTTGTTTTACACTAAGAAAAAATATAGCAAGTATATTCTTCGATTTGATTATAAATGGGGCACTAAAATAGCCAATAATTTTAAACAATGGCAATATGACGCTGGGGTTTATTATCATGTCACCAAAGATAATGTTTGGCCTACAGGCATTGAATATCAAATTCGTTATGATCATAGAACAGATAAGAATAATACCGGAGATTTAATCAGATCAGGTAAAGGTATTGATTATTTATTGTATACCGATCCTAGCAGTCAAGAGAAGAAGAAGACTTTCTTACACCCAAATGAAGGCGGCGTGGCATCAACAGTAAAAGGTTGGTGGCATTTAGCTAAAGACACTCGCAATTTTAATGCCCTTAATGATAAATGGAATCACTCTGAAATTATCGTAATGGGCAATGAATACACTATTCATAAGTTAAATGGTGAGATTATTAATATGGCGACCAATTTAACACCATCAACTGGAATTATAGGGTTTCAGTCTGAAACAGCTGAAATTTTTTATCGCAATATTGAAATCAAAGAAATTGATGAAAGTATTCCCATGGCAGAATTTCTTAAATAGCTTTGGCGTTTGAGACACATTTTTTACTGCAAATAACTAACCAAATATAAAGTCTGCTTTTTAAAAAAAGTAAATTATTAGGAGCCAAAATAATGATAATAAAAAAGATTTTTTTACTTATTTCGCTGATATTAACTTTTGGGGGGGCGAGTGCTAAACCACATGTTAATGAGTTAGCAGGCTCTCGACCCAATATTATTTTAGTGATGACCGATGACCAAGGTTTAGGGGATTTTTCTCATACCGGAAATGAAATATTAAAAACCCCTCATATTGACGACTTTGCTAAAAATGCTGTGCGCTTTAAGGATTTCCAAGTCAGTCCTACTTGTGCTCCTACAAGAGCAGCATTAATGAGCGGTAAAGCACCTTTCAAAGTAGGTGTCACTCATACCATTTTTCAAAGGGAGCGTATGGCACTTGATGTACACACTATGCCTCAGGCTCTGAAATCTGCGGGATACGCAACCGGTTTATTTGGCAAGTGGCACCTTGGAGATGAAGAGGAATACCTACCTCAATCACGCGGTTTTGACGAAGTATTAATGCACGGTGCTGGTGGTATTGGCCAAAGTAATCTTGGGGATTTCCCACCTAATAAAGACAACCTGTATTTTGATAATGTATTACTGCATAACGATACAATAGTGCAAACCCAAGGTTTTTGTACTGACGTGTTTTTTGATTCTGCCTTGGCATGGATAAAGAAACAACATGATGCAAAAAAACCTTACTTTGCTTATGTTTCACTTAATGCGCCTCATGGTCCTCCAGTAGCCCCACAAGAGTATAAAAAACGTTTTTTAGACGAAGGATATGATGACCTAACGGCTGCTCGTTACGGCATGATTGAAAATATTGATGACAATTTAGGTGTTCTAATGAAGAAATTAGAACAATGGCATGCATTAGACAACACTCTAATTATTTTCATGACTGACAATGGTATGTCGATGAAACCTATTGTTAAAGATGGCGTTAAAATAACGCCCTATAATGCAGGTTTAAAAGGCAGAAAAAATTCACCATATGAAGGTGGCTCACATGTTCCTATGTATTGGCAATGGCCAGGTGTACTTAACAAAAATGTCGATATCAACACCCTTACGGCTCATTTAGACCTATATCCAACTTTCAGTGAATTGGCTGGTGTTAAGTTACCTAATGACATGCAAACCTTTGATGGACGCTCATTACTGCCATTACTCAATAATCCTGATGTAAAATGGGATGATCGTAAATTATTTTTTCATATAGGCCGTTGGAAAACCGGTGAAAGAGATGCCGCAAAATACGGTAAATATGCAGTACGAACTCAGCAGTGGCGCTTTGATAATAATAACGAATTGTACGATATTAGTATCGATTCCGGTGAGAAAAATAACCTAGCGGATAAACACCCTGAAATAGTAAATAATCTTCGCAGTAGTTATGAGCAGTGGTGGGATACTGCTGTTCCTTTAATGGTGAATGAAAACCTTCCTAAAGTAGGCAAGGCTGATCAACCCTTAGTTAAACGATACTACAAACAATTAAAAGAGACTGGGATCCCCAACTGGAGTCCAAATGAAGTTAAGTAAAGACAATACTATGCAATCAAAGCTAGCTTATGTAGTGGGGGCGTTATTGCTTACTACTAACGTTCATAATATTTATGCAAAAGATATTACTCGTCATAAAGAGGACGGGAAAATTGCAGCTAACTGGGAATCGATGGCTGAAAACTATAAAGTGCCTGAATGGTTTGTGGACGGTAAAATCGGTATTTGGACACATTGGGGAGTACCTTCCAGTATCGATGAAAACCGTCCACACGATGGCTCTCATTACGGTCGCAGAATGTATGGTACTGAAGGTTTTTTAACGCCTTCAAAAACCCCTGAAAGAGATATGCAGACTACGGCTACCTTAACTGCATGGCATACCAAACGTTATGGCCATCCTTCTGTATTTGGCTATGAAAAATTTATTCCTGATTTTAAAGCTGAAAAATGGGATCCAGATGGCTTAGTTAAGTTTTTTAAAGACAATGGCGCACGTTTTGTTATGCCTGTAGCCACTCATCACGATAACTTTGATATGTACGACTCTTCGCATCCATGGAATTCTGTGGATATGGGGCCGAAACGAGATACTATCCAAGAGTGGAAAAATGCCACACAGAAGTATGGACTTAAATTTGGTGTATCTACCCATTTGTATTGGTCGCCACGATTTTTTAATGCCGCTCGTCAATACCAAAAGCCTAATACTTTAGAATGGCAGCTGTTTAATATGGATTATCATCCTACCGAATTTGCTTCTCAGGAATCTTGGAATAGACATTGGTATCAGCGTAGCTGGGAATTAATAGAAAAATACGACCCTGATATGTTTAACAATGACTCGCCATATCCAGCAGATAGTTTTGGTGAGGTGTCTGGGGTGGGATTATTTTCAGATTTCATCAATAAAGATTTATCAGAGCATCAAGGTAAACAAACTAAGGTGTTGTCGTTTAAAGATTCAAAAATGAATAAAGCGGCGTTTACTTATAACCTTGAACGGGGCATGTTTGGAGAAATACAAACACACCCATGGATGTGGGCAACTGATATATCAGGTAACTGGTTTTATCGTAAAAATAAAATGACGCGTATGAGCGTGCCTGTTTTGATTGGTAACGCAGTAGATGCAATTAGTAAAAATGGCATAGTCATGATGAACGTAGCTTTACGGGGAGACGGTACATTACCAGAAAAGCAAGCTGCATATCTTACCGCGTTTGGTGATTGGATGAAGATTAATGGTGCTGGTATTTATGGCACTCGCCCTTGGAAAACTTTCGGTGAAGGGCCATTAGAAATTGTCTCTAGACGTACCGGAGAAAACTTGCTGGAGTTTTCTGCGCAAGATGTTCGATTTACTCAAAAGGAAGGCCACTTGTACGCTTTTGTTTTGGCTGCTCCTTCACAAGACATTCAAATCAAGACTTTAAAAACTGATGGGCTATTAACTAAGGATATAACCGCTATATCAATGCTGGGCTCTAGCGAGAAGTTAACGTGGCAACGAGATAAGAATGGCTTAACCATAGTGTTGCCTAAAAACATACCTGAACAGCCTGTCATCGGCTTTGATCTTTCAGTTAATTAATATTGTAAAAAGAGATTTAAATATGTTTTTTCAAGCAGCAAAAAATGGTGTGTCATTTTGTGTGATTTTGGCCATGTCATCGGGCTTGGTTAGTCCATTTGTCTTAGCTAAAGATTATGACCCCAAATTGCATGAGGCAATATTGCCTCTATCCCCTGAGGAAAGTTTACAAACCATGGTAGTACAAGATGGCTACTCCATGGAAATTGTAGCTGCAGAGCCTTTGATTGAAGAGCCCGTTACTATGGCTTTTGATGGTAATGGCCGAATATATGTGGCAGAAATGTTAACTTATATGCAAGACGCTGATAGCAGTGGTACTTTTAAACCCACCAGTACAATTAAACGTTTAGAAGATAAAGATGGCGATGGACTTTTTGAAAGTTTCAGCATATTTGCCGACAAGCTATTATTGCCTCGTATGATTTTACCCCTAGATAATGGCCGTATTATTGTTCGTGAAACCAATACCTTAGATCTTTTATTATTAACAGATACGAATGACGATGGCGTTGCCGATTTAAGGGAGATTATCTATACAGGCGGTGCACGTGGCGGTAATCTCGAACATCAACCTAGCGGTCTTATTTATGGAATAGATAATTGGCTTTATGTAACTTATACAGCTAAACGTTATAAATTCATTGATGGTAAAATTATTGCACAAGATATGAAGTACGGTGGTGGCCAATGGGGCTTAGGACAAGATCACCTCGGTCGTTTATATTATTCTGCAGCGGGTGGACAAAATCCAGCTTTTGTCTTTCAAGCACCAAGTGTATATAGCCCTGTCAGCGTAAAAGGAGAACAAGCTGAAGGCTATCGCGAAGTCTTTCCTCTAGACAATACTCCCGATGTACAAGGCGGTTTAAAAATGCTACGTACTGACAACACCTTAAATCATTTCACAGGGGGAGGCGGTCAATCGATTTATCTTGGTGGTATCTTTGATGACATGCAAAATGACTACATTATTGCTGAACCAGTAGGTAACTTAATTCGCCGCTCTAAAGTCACTCGTGAAAATGGTCATACTGTGCTAAGTAATCGTTATCAGCCACAAGGTAAAGAGTTTATTGCTTCAACTGATGCCAACTTTAGACCAGTCTGGACAACTACCGCACCAGATGGCTCATTGATGATTTTAGATATGTACCGAGGCATTATACAAGAAGGTAACTGGACTAAAAAAGGCTCGTATTTACGAGGAGTAATTGACAACTATGGGTTTGATAAAATAATTGGTCGAGGCCGACTATATCGCGTTAAAAAGGAAGGTGTACCTTTAAGTAAATTGCCAGAAATGTTCGCAGCTAAGCCACAACAACTTGTCCAATACTTAGGTCACAGTAACGGTTGGTGGCGTTTAGAAGCACAAAAGCTTTTGGTATTAAGTGGGGATAAATCGGTAGTACCAGCACTTAAAAAGCTGGCAGATGACGAGAGTAATGCTTTGGCGCAAGTGCATGCACTTTGGACACTTGAAGGTTTAGGTGTACTGGATACCAATCTTTTAACTGAACTATTTAATAGTAAAAACAGTGATGTACGGGTAACGGCTATTCGAATTTCTGAACAATTAGTCGCTAAGGGTGATAAATCTATTGCTCAGCAATGGCTTGTTATGGCTTCTGATAACGATGTTGAAGTAGCACAGCAAGCTATATTGTCAGCTTTTTATGTGCTTAGTGATAATAGACATGCTGTATTAAGCAAAGTCAAAAATAATCATGGTCAAAAGAAAGGCGTGTTAGCAATAGAAAACTCTATGATGCAACTAGAAGCCGTTATTGAAAAACGCCATAAATTAGCCGAAGGAAATAAAGAGCTCGCAGCGGCAATTATTGAAGGTGAAAAGTCTTATCAAGCTTTGTGTTATACCTGTCATGGTGATGATGGAAAAGGCGCTAAAGCAGGGAGTAATTTAATTGCCCCTTCGTTTCATAATAATAAGACAGTTCAAGGGAATAGCGCAGCATTGATTAACTTAGTGATGCACGGCATGCAAGGTGAGATTGATGGTGTTGCTTATACAGGTGGCATGATGCCTTCTATCGCATCTAATGGTGATGATTATGTGGCTAATGTGTTGACGTACATCCGTAATGATTTTCAGAATGAAGCTAGCTTGATAACTACTGAAGATGTCGCAAAGGTTAAAGAAATAAATAAAGATCGAGAGCAGATGTGGACTCAAAAAGAACTCCAAACAAAATTTTCAAAAGAACTTACTAATAAACCTAAATGGAAAACTACGGCTAATTTTGAGTCACATAGAAGACTTAACCTTGATAAGTTAATCGACGCAAAATTTGGCCCGCCTTTTAGTACTAAAGGCTTTAAGGAAAAAGGCCAAGCAATCACAATTGAGTTACCAAACATAGCCATTATTTCTGAGGTGGTTATTGATTCTAGTCAAGTGAAAGTTTTCTCTTCCCTGTTTTACAATATTGAGTTTTCCGAAGATGGTGTGAATTGGTATACAGTGATTAAAACCTTAACTGCAACGGAATTCGACCGAAACCAAACACTTGGCCAACAGGCAAAGTTTATTCGAATTACTAATATGCAAGATAGTAATGTCCACCCATGGCGAATAAACGAAATTAGTTTATTTGGTAGTTATTTGTAATCAAATCGGGTTCATTTCGTACACTTGGTTAGGTGATGTGTACGATTTTTAAAAAAGGTAGTAGATAGCACTTACTTGTAGCGCCTAATGGAAAATTTTAAACTGACAAATCAATGGTTAATTGGCTGACAGATGAAGGTTTAGCGAAAATATGGCGAGACTTCGGAAAAATTCAATATGTTAGATTCGCTGACTCTCTTAAGCCGTTTAATCAATTAACGGCTTTGCTTATTTTGATGGTTTGATATAGCCACAGTAGCAAAGAAAATAATAGACCTGAAATAGCTCCCCACATATGTGCATCCACTGCTACAGGTGCTTCAATCAAGGATTGTATGTTTTCTTCAGCCCCGTAAATTTGCTCGTATAAAACTTTTGCTATCACAGCAGTTAATAATACATATCCACCTGGTACTTTTTTGCGAACGTCATAAATAACACCCCAAATAAAGATCCCGTGCAAAACACCTGATAGGCCTACATAAGAATAAATCTTAGGAGAAAATATATAGAGGCATACCCCGGTAAATAGCGCTGAGAAAATGAAAAATATTAAATATTCTACTGTTTGATAATGTTGTCCATGTAGTGCCCAAAGTAACACTAAACCAGCTAGGTTAAGCAATAAATGGTTTAGATTTGAGTGGAAAAAATGGCCTGTTAATAATCGCCAAAGTTCACCTTCGCCAATATAGTTACGTTCATACACTAAAATACCAATTAAGCTGTCTTCATAAATATAAGCAAGCAGAGAAATAATGACTATACAAATCATGACTATAATTTGATGTGGGGCAGTCGGTAGCTTTTTGAACATAAATTATTTTCGTTTTCTTTGTTGAATTAATGATAACTGTATCGGTTAGATATTCTAATATTATTCTTAAATTAGGGCGTTATTAATCCCTTCTTTCTAGATTACATCTCAGCGATTAAAAAACATAGTTTTAGATAAAAACATTTAAATAATAGCATTCAGTAGTTTGAAATTCCTTTTATTGAAAGGGGTTGTTTTATATGTAACTATACTCATTATGGTTTTGTAATTATTAACCTGAATGTCCAATATTTGATAATTCATTTTTTAATAATGTTAAGCATCATTAAGAAATGATTTTACTTTGAATGAGAAAAATATGAAAAAACATATAACACTTTTAAGCAGTTTGTTGTTTGCCACAGCTTCATTTTCAGTTTTTGCTGTGGTCGAAAGAACATGGCAGTCGATGGCGGAAAACTATCAAGTACCGCAATGGTTCGTAGACGGTAAAATTGGGGTTTGGACGCACTGGGGCGTGCCATCAGCAGCTGATGAAAATAGACCGAATGATGGCTCTCATTATGGACGTAGAATGTACGGACCTACAGAAGGCGATAAACCAGGGCAAGTAAAAATGAATGAAGAACTGACTGCATTTCATACTAAGCGTTATGGGCCACCGTCAGAATTTGGTTATGAAGATCTTGTGCCTTTGTTCAAAGGAGAAAACTGGGATCCCGAAGGTTTAGTCAAATTTTTTAAAGACAATGGTGCTCGTTTTATTATGCCTGTTGCTACTCACCATGATAATTTTGATATGTATGATTCTTCTCACCCATGGAACTCAGTAGATATGGGGCCAAAGCGGGATACGTTGCAAGAATGGAAAGATGCGGCTTATAAACATGGTTTAAAGTTTGGGGTATCCACCCACCTTTATTGGTCACCCCGTTTTTTTAATAATGCTCGACAGTATCAAAAACCAGGCACTTTAGCGTGGAAGTTATTCAATATGGATTACGACCCTAAGAATTATGCATCGCAAGATTCATGGAATGAGCACTGGTTTCAACGCTCTTGGGAGTTGATTGATAAATATGATCCAGACATGTTCAACAACGACTCGCCATTTCCAGCAGATAAGTATGCTGATGTTTCAGGATTAAAATTGTTTTCGGATTATATTAACCGTGATTTAACAGAAAATAATGGTAAACAAACCACTGTTTTATCCTTTAAAAATGGAAGAACGAATAAAGCCGCATTTACCTATAACTTAGAGCGCGGCAGTGCCGGAGAGATTAAACCTGAACCTTGGATGTGGGCCACGGATGTTTCTGGAAACTGGTTTTACCGTAAAGGAGCTAAAAACAGTATGACTATACCTGTGATGGTAGGCAATGCAGTTGATGCGATCAGTAAAAATGGTGTGGTTATGTTAAATGTAGCGTTACGAGGTGATGGTACTCTGCCAGAAAACCAAGCAGCTTATATCACTGCTATTGGTGATTTTATTAAAGTGAGTGGTGAAGGTATCTACGGTAGCCGGCCTTGGAAAATTTTTGGTGAAGGTCCTTTGAAAATGAAGGATGGTCGCCAAGGCGAAAACAAAAAGAATTTTACTCAAGATGATATTCGTTTTACTCAAAAAGACGGCAACCTATATGCTTTTGTGCTTGCTCCACCGAGTAAAGATATCAATATTGAAGCGTTAGCTAGTGGTGGTTTGTATAAAGATAAAATCAAAAATATTAGTATGTTAGGTAGTGATGAAGTGCTCGTATTTAAACGTAATAAAGATGGTTTAACCATTAAATTACCTAAGACGTTACCCAAAAATCAATATGTCATCGGTTTTAAAATAAACTCCTAAGCCATTGTTTATTTTAATTACTCCGGTTATTTGTCCAGAGATTCAAAGTCTTTAAAATCTTAAATTTAAAAACCTGACCAATATTGAATTGGTCAGGTTTTTAATAAAGCCGTACCTCAGCTTTTTTTGATAGGGTAGATCTCTTTTTTCATCGTTTTATTTACCCATTCTTTAGTTCTTAAATTTTGCTGCCCAGCATCATTTTGTATCTATATTGAGTCCATTAGTATGTCACTAATAGTGTTGTTTGTTTAAATGAACTCAATGTTTCAGAGAAATAGTTTTGCGGGTGATGCTAATTTGAACAGTTGGAAGTTAATTATATTGTCATCTTAAATTATTCAAATATGTAAATTCCCTGTAAATAGTTTCTATTATAGATACGTTTGTGTTATTTTATTTACCAATAAAAAACAATGTTAGCCAGTACAATATATTGAGTATGGTTATTTAATTATTTTAAAGTTGTTTTAGAAAGCAGCCGTTTAAACAACATAAAATTTTAAATCTAGCCTTATTTAATATTCAAATGGTCCTGAATATAAAAAGCTATTTCAAAAAAATGTTATCTGAATAATGAGTTTACATGTGGAATATTAATATGAGCTGTTCTCGTTATATTAAAAGCGCTAATTACCAATCATTTATATTGATGATAGCTTTACTGTCTTTAGTTTCATGTTCTGCTGTTCCAGCACAAGTAAATAGTACTGATAAAGTACTAAAACCAAATTTTGTGTGGATCATTTCTGAAGACAACTCGCCCCAATACTTACGTTTATATAACCCTGAATTTGGGGCCGTTATGCCTAATGTTGAACAGATGGCAAAACAGGGGATTACCTATGACAATGCCTATTCAAACGCCCCCGTATGTTCTACTGCTCGTAGTACTTTAGCTTTAGGTGTTTATCCTGCTCAAGCTGGCACTATGCATCACAGAGCATTTGTTAAGGCCAAATACAAAAGTGGCCTAAAATCCATTTATCAGTTAATGAAGGACGCTGGCTATTATGTGACTAATAATGCTAAAACTGACTTCAACTTTTCTAATTTCGACAGCATTGATTTTTCGGCATCCAGCCCCTCAGCCAGCTGGAAAAATCGGAAAAATAATCAAGCCTTTTTTCATATCAAAACCCTAAACACTACCCATGAGTCAAAACTTATGTTTCCTGCCTCTGATATGGTAAACAAACCTACACAACATGATCCGTCTAAAGTGAAGTTGGCTTTGTTTCATCCCGATACAGAATTGTTTCGTTATATGCACGCTCGCTATCTAGATCTACATCAAAAGTTAGATGAACAAATTGGAGAAATACTCACAGAGTTAGAAGAGGCTGGGGAGTTGGAAAATACTTTTGTATTTTATTTTGGCGATCACGGAGGGGTATTGCCCGGCTCTAAAAGTTTTGCCAATGAATCGGGTATAAAAATTCCTTTAGTCGTGCGGATCCCAGAAAATTACCAACATCTAGTGACTAACTCCACAGTAAAAAACTCGCGCTCTGATGATTTTGTCAGCTTCGTTGATATGGCGCCTACTTTATTGCATCTGTCTGGTTTGAGAAAATCAAACCTGCACAGTGGCCAAGCCTTTCTAGGAAGAGATCTTGCTGCTAAGAATAAATATGTGTTTGCTTATGCTGACCGTTTTGGCGAGCGATATGATTTAGTGAGAACCTTACGTGTGGGTGATCTTAAATATGTTCGTAATTATTTGCCGATGAATCCTTTGGGATTAGAGCAAAATTATCGTTACAAAAATGTGGCTTATCAGCAATGGCGAAATTTATATAAATCAGGTCAACTGAATGGGATTCAATCTGCTTTTTTTCAACCAAAGGATACAGAAGCACTTTATGATTTATCTAATGATCCAGAAGAGTTGCACAACTTAGCGAAGGAGCCTCAGTACCAAAAGGATTTACGAAATCTTCGTCAGCAATTGCAGCAACAGGTAAAATCAATTGCTGATTTAGGTTTTGTGTCTGAGGCTCATCTTGAACGCTATGAATATCTTGATAGCTTACAGTTAGGAAATGATTTACATACCAAAATCAATAAAATGATTGAGGCGGCTGATTTAATGTTACTGCCATTTGACCAGGCTAGGTCACAACTGATGAAAAATATAACTATTGGCTCTGAAAATGAACAATACTGGTCATTAGTTGCATTAAGTTATTTTGCAGAGCAAGCCAATGAATTAACCCCTCAGATTAAACTTTTATTAAAACAACCTAATACCAGTGATTTGGTGAAAGCCAGAGCAATAGAATTTATGACTCGAACTGGACAAATGGATCCAGTCTCTGCTTTAACTTCATTGATTGAAAATTCACAACAGCAATTAGAAGCGCTAGAAATAATGAATATAGCTGCCTCATTACACGATACTTTGGGCTATGAATTTGATATTTCTGCTCGACCTGAGTGGAGTAGTTTACCGATTAAATCAGCTGTTGATTACACTACTAAATCCTATCAAAACGGCTCAGTTAAAGCTCGAATCGAATATTTAAAAACACCATGGAGCAGTGACTTGGTGAAGCTAAAAAATAAAAACATTAATAAGAATCCGGTACAAGATCCCATAGATGTTATTCCTTCCAATTCCCAAGTTGAGGTGTCGTTATAATGAGAGCAAAACAAAATAGACAAACTTTTCAGTTGTCACTCAAAATAATTGTATTACCCCTGAGCATATTCAGTTTGTCTGCATGTTCATTATTATCATACGTAACTGCGACCAAGTCAGTTACAACGCAAAAAAGACCCAATATATTATTTATTATGTCAGATGATCATGCCTATCAGGCAATTAGTGCTTATGGCTCAAAGTTAATAGATACTCCGAATATAGATAGACTTGCCAAGCAAGGCATGCGTTTTACTAACGCCAGTGTGACCAATTCAATATGTGCACCTTCAAGAGCCACTATACTGACAGGCAAACATACCCATATAAATGGCAAGATAGATAACCGCATGCCATTTGATGACAGTCAGCAAACCTTCCCACAAATTTTTCAGAAAAATGGTTATCAAACAGCTATGTTTGGTAAGTTACATTTTGGTAATAATCCGAAAGGTGTCGATGACTTTATGATTTTGCCAGGGCAGGGCGATTACATTAATCCTGACTTTGTGACTAAACAAGGTACTGTGCGAAAACAAGGTTATGTTACAGACATTATTACTGATGAAACGCTAAAATGGTTGAAACAAGACAGGGACGAATCAAAGCCTTTTATGTTGGCCTATCTGCACAAAGCCCCTCATCGTTCTTGGTGGCCTAGAGCGGATAAATTTGCAGAGTATTATGGTAAACAATTTCCTTTACCAGAGACTTTGTTTGATGATTATGCAACTCGCGGTGCTGCCGCTAAAACTGCAGAAATGACCATTAGTCATTTTATGTTGCCAGTAAAAGATACCAAAGTTTCTGCTGACCGTTATGATCCTCGCTACGAGCCCTATGTTGATGCTAGAGATAACATAGGCGTATTTGAAAGACAATATACCAATAGGGCAACCCCCGAACAAAAAATTGAATACGAAAAAGTACTGAGTCAAATCGCCAAAGACTATAACCAAAACTGGCCTACTATGACCGATAAAGAAAAGACCATATGGAAGTACCAAAGGTACATGCAAGACTATTTAGCCACTATTTCATCTGTAGATGACAATATCGGTAGGGTTTTAGATTATTTAGATGAATCTGGATTAGCCGAAAACACCCTAGTAGTTTATACATCTGACCAAGGATTTTTCTTAGGAGAGCATGGTTGGTTTGACAAACGTTTTGCCTATCAAGAGTCAATGAAAACTCCTTTATTAGTACGTTGGCCAGCAAAAATTAAAGGCAATCAAGTCTCTGATGAATTGGTGCAAAATTTAGATTATGCGCAAACTTTTTTAGACGCTGCAGGCATAGCACAACCCAGTGATATGCAAGGCCAAAGTTTTTTGCCTTTGTTAACCGGTGAAACACATAAGTGGCACCGTAATGGGGTTTATTATCATTATTACGAATACCCTGGTGCCCATGAGGTGAAACGCCATTACGCTATTATGACCAAACAATATAAGTTGATTCATTTCTATCATGATGTGGATGAATGGGAATTATTTGACTTGAAAAAAGATCCAAGTGAGCTGGATAACGTTTATCAGCACCGAGATTATCAGCAAGTAGTGAAGTCTCTTAAACAAGAGTTAAATGAATTACGCAACGAATATAAAGATTCAACGGAACTCGCACAGCAGTTTATTCATAAAACTAAAAATTGGACCAATAATAAAAATAAAAAATCATCAAAACATTGATTTTCAAAGGTAATAATTAGCCATTAAGATCCCCAATAACAGTGTTACTACAAGCAATACTGTTATAGGGATAGCTTATTTATGATTTTTAGAAATTAATGGGTGAGATCACTGATCTCATCAGCTACTTTTTTCAATTCAGTATAAATCTCTTTTACTGATGCTTCCGGGATCCAGCCTGATATACCAATCGCACAAAAAGCCGGTTCGCCTACAGGTATAGCCACAGTAAAATGATCTTTATCTAAGGTTTCAACAAAAGCATAACCATTCGTTCGGATTTTATTTATTTGGATCATTAATTCTTCTATACCATCAGGGTAAGAAGGAATGACAGCATGATGTTCATAGGTTTCTTGGATTTTTTCATCACTTAATGTTGATAAAATAGCCATACCAATACCACCAGAACTGGCCGGATATAAACCTATTCTACCTAAAGCTTGTTCCGAAGGCATACCTGGCAAAGCATGGTATAGATAACTGACGTGGTCACGCCATAACATACCTAAAGCAACAATATGGCCAAACTTTTTTAAAGACTCTAATGGGTCTATAGCATGATTAATGAGACCAGATGCAAATAAACTTTGTGCTGACAATACATGCATGCCGGGACCTGGCGCATATTTACGTTTAGCTGTTTTACGGGCAATACCAATATATTCTAGGGTTTGTAATAAACGATTTACCCTAGTTGGATCCATTTTAAGTCGCCTTGCAAGTTCACGACAACCTATGGGATCACTTGATAAAGCAAGCTCTTGCAATGTAGCTATACCATCTATAAGACTTTGATTTAACTGAGCTTTGGGGGCACCGGACATATATTGTAATTTTACCCATAAAAATAATATTATGCGGGGCACTATATTAAAGTAAGGCAATATTAGCAATGTTTGTGAGGCTGCGTATTACTAGAAAACTTAGCAGATCCTGAGCTTGAATTAAAATAGTGGTTTAACGATGGATAATACAACTGGTTTATGTTTCAATAATAGCTACAAAATTTAATTTTTGACTTAATATTAAGTAAACTCTATTAACGTATTACATTTTGAAGGTTGTTAAAAATCGTTATGTACCAAGAAAAAGTAAGTAAAAATACCCGCACAAATAGACAAGTAACATTAAACACTGATTTTGTCGTTGTCGGTGGTGGCTTAGCCGGCGCTTGTGCCGCTATTTCTGCTGCTCGATCTGGAGCAAAAGTAGTACTTGTCCAAGATCGTCCTGTCCTAGGTGGAAATGCATCTAGTGAGGTTCGTCTGTGGGCTTTAGGCGCCACTTCTCATATGGGCAACAACAATCGTTGGTCTAGGGAAGGTGGGCTTATTGATGAAATCATGTTAGAGAACTTAAGAGCCAACAAAGACGGTAACCCTCTAATATTTGATGCCATCTTATTAGATAAAGTAGTATCTGAAGAAAATATTACTTTATTACTCAATACAGCTGCATATTCTGTGTCTAAAATCGATGATAATAATATTGAAAGTGTGCATGCATTTTGTAGCCAAAACTCTACCCATTATTCTATTTCTGCTCCAATCTTTTCTGATTGCAGTGGGGATGGAATCATTGCCTTTAATGCAGGAGCCGCTTTTAGAATTGGCAGTGAAGGTAAAGATGAGTTTAATGAATTATTAGCACCTGACCAAGCCAATGCCGATTTATTAGGCCACTCATTATTTTTTTATAGTAAAGATGCAGGCACACCTGTTGAATACAAAGCCCCTTCTTTCGCATATAGCCAAGAAGAAATTGCAGCTATCCCCAGAAGCAAAAATATTGGCGGTAAAGACAGTGGTTGTAAGTTCTGGTGGTTAGAGTTTGGTGGTATTTTAGACACCATCCACGAAACAGAAGAAATAAAATGGGAGCTATGGAAAATAGTTTACGGAATTTGGGACTATATTAAAAATAGTGGCAAGTTTGAAGATGTTGAAAACCTTACCCTTGAATGGGTAGGTACAGTTCCTGGTAAGCGTGAAAGTCGTCGTTTTGAAGGTGAATATATGATCACACAAAATGACATTGTCGAGCAAACACAGTTTGACGATGCTTTCTCTTTTGGTGGCTGGGCTATCGATATTCACCCTGCAGAAGGGGTATACAGTCAGAAGCCGCCTTGCAGCCAATACCATTCTAAAGGTGTGTATCAAATACCTTACAGATGTTTTTTAAGCCGTGATATCCATAATTTATATTTAGGTGGACGTATTATTAGTGCCACACATATGGCTTTTGGTTCGACACGTGTGATGATCACTTGCGCTCATGGCGGTCAAGCCATAGGTGAGGCTGCCGCTATGTGTGGTGAGCTAAACCAAACTCCTAAGGCATTGTTAGCTCCTGAGTTAATGACACAACTGCAAAATAGACTGAATGCTAAAGGTCATGGTTTAGCTGGTATCCCTTTAGCTAAATCTAGCTGTTTATTAGCGGCCGACATAAAAGCTTCTAGCAGTTTGCTGTTGCAAGAATATACAGGCGAAGGTGATTGGTTAAGTTTGGCTCAATCAGTTGCCCAGCTGTTACCTTTCTCTGCTGGTTTTGCGCCTAATTTTACCGTGCAATTACAAGCCGAGCAGGACACTACTATTAGTTGTGAGTTAAGAGTTAGTTCGAAAGCTGAAAATTATACGCCTGACGTGATCTGTAAAACCTTGACCCTTGAGCTAAAAGCCGGAGAACAAACTGTCACACTGGATTTCTCAAATATAAAACTGGCGGATCAATATGGGTTTCTAACATTCTTAGCCAATGACAAGGCGCAAATCAAAACCTCTAATCAATTAGTGACAGGCACTATGAGTGTATTTAATAAAGTACACAAAGCTGTTTCAAATAATGGAAAACAAATTGCACCTGAAAATAGTGGGGTTGAAGAGTTTGAATTTTGGACACCAGAACGTCGTCCTAAAGGACAGAATTTAGCGATGCAAATTTCACCTGGATTGAATGGTTTTGATGTTGCAAATTTAACTAATGGTCATTTGAGACCTTGGTTGAAAAGCAATGCTTGGGTAGCAGATTTATCTGATAAGGCACCTAAACTAACTTTATCTTGGTCTGAAAAACAAACATTGAAAGGAGTCAAGCTACATTTTGATACTGATTCTGATCATGCTTTGGAAACGGTATTAATGGTACATCCAGAAAAACGTATACCTTATTGCGTGGCAAATTATAAAATCACACTTGATGATGGTACGGTATTATTTTCGACTAGCGATAATTACCAAAGTATAAATGTAATTGAATTTGACCAGCCCGTATCCACTGATAAATTAGTTATAGAATTATCTCATCCATCACAAAACGTACCTGCCAGTGTGTTTGAAATTGAGGTGCTTTAACTTTTTTGTAAGAGCTTAAGTTTTATTGAAACGCCGCTTGATCATAGGATTAAGCGGCTTTTAATATTATTGAGTCGATATCAGCAAACCTGATACTCTATTTTTAATCTGTAATCTTACATTCGTGTATTCGCAACAATAAATACCGGAGTTAGCCTTGCAAACAATACTGCTCCTACGTATAATGCCATCAACTTTAGAGACGAACTCCCTCATCCTTCTTAAATGAAGGTTTAATGAAAGTAACGTCTTCTCTGATGTAAAAATATTTTTTCATATTGTATCTATGCAATTTCAAATTAAATATTTTTACAGATTACTTATCAATTATTTAAAACCATATCGGATTTGATATTTAATAAGTAAAATAGGGTCCAGAATTCTGAAAACCTCGCTTGTACGGGGTTTTTTATTATCTATTTTGCAATATATATACATGATTTATTCTGGGCATTTGGCCCTTTTTTTGTTTTTGGAGCAAAGCTTTGTCGCAACTCGAACAAAAGCTGACAGACATGTTAACCGCACCTGTAGAAGCATTAGGCTTTGAAATGGTAGGCGTGGAATTTATCCGTGCAGGTAAACATTCAACTTTACGTGTTTATATTGATCACCCAGATGGGATAGCGGTTGAACATTGTGTAGAAGTGAGTCATCAAGCAAGTGCTGTATTGGATGTTGAAGATCCAATTAGTGTTGAATATAACTTAGAAGTCTCTTCTCCAGGTATGGATAGGCCTTTATTTAAAGAAGCCCATTATGCGACTTGTTTAGGTGAGATAGTTTCACTTAGGACAAGAATGCCTATCGGCGATAGACGTAATTTTAAAGGAAAAGTGTTGGCTTGCGAATCAGGCAACTTAACATTAGAAATTGATAACCAAACACATGTTTTGGCTATTGCAAATATAGAGAAAGGTAATCTAGTCCCGTCTTTTGATTAAGGTAGCTTATATCAAGACTGAGACCTGAAATGGACTTTCGTAAGAAAGCAATGAGTGAGGCAGTAATGAATAAAGAAATTTTGTTAGTGGCAGAAGCTGTATCAAATGAGAAGCAGGTTCCAAGAGAAAAAATCTTTGAGGCTTTAGAATTTGCCATCGCCAGTGCCACCAAAAAGAAAAATGAAGGCGAAATCGAAGTACGTGTTTGTATTGATCGAGACACAGGAAGTTTTGATACTTTCCGTCGTTGGTTAGTTGTACCTGATGATCATGAACAAGAAAATCCAGTTGCTGAAATGACAATTTCTGCTGCTCAAATAGATGAGCCAGATATTCAATTAGGCGATTATGTTGAAGATCAAATTGAATCAATTGCTTTTGATCGAATCACTACTCAAACGGCTAAGCAAGTTATTGTACAGAAAGTACGTGAAGCTGAACGTGATCAAGTTATCGCTGAATATCAAGATAAAGTAGGTGAGTTAGTAACAGGTACAGTTAAAAAGGTTAACCGTGATAATGTTATTATTGATTTAGGTAATAACGCTGAAGGTGTTATTTATCGCGATGATATGTTACCCCGAGAAACATTCCGTCCAGGCGATCGTGTGCGTGGTTTGTTATACGTTATCCGTCCAGAGGCTCGTGGTGCACAATTATTTATCAGCCGTACACATCCAGATATGTTGGTTGAATTATTCAGAATCGAAGTGCCAGAAATTGCTGAAGAAACCTTAGAAATTAAAGCAGCTGCACGAGATCCTGGTTCTAGAGCAAAAATTGCAGTGAAAACTAACGATAAACGTTTAGATCCTGTTGGTGCTTGTGTAGGTATGCGTGGTTCACGTGTACAAGCGGTATCCGGTGAATTAAGTGGCGAACGAGTCGATATCGTACTTTGGGATGATAATCCAGCTCAATTCGTAATTAATGCTATGGCACCTGCTGAAGTATCATCTATCGTGGTTGACGAAGATAAACAGTCAATGGATGTGGCAGTTGAACCAGATAATTTAGCTCAAGCAATTGGTCGAAGTGGACAAAATGTTCGATTGGCAAGTCAGTTAACTGGCTGGGAATTGAATGTTATGACGACTGAAGATCTTAAGTCTAAACATGAAGAAGAAAACGCTAAAGTGTTAAGTGTTTTCACTAGTGGTTTAGATGTTGATGAGGATTTTGCTTCTTTATTAGTAGACGAAGGTTTTACTACTCTAGAAGAAATAGCATACGTGCCAGTTAACGAGTTGTTAGAAGTAGAAGGTTTAGATGAAGAAACCGTTGAAGAGTTACGTAATAGAGCTCGTGCAACCTTAACCACTCGTGCCTTAGCCAATGAAGAAACACTTGAGTCTGCTGAACCCAAAGAAGAGTTATTAAATCTTGCGGGTATGGATAGACACGTAGCGTATATGTTGGCAAGTCGTGGCATTACAGATCTCGAAGGCCTTGCAGAACAAGGTACAGATGAGATTTCAGATATTGAAGAACTAAGCGAAGAAAAAGCGGGAGAGCTAATCATGGCTGCTCGTAATATCGTTTGGTTTAATGAAGAATAAATAGGTCACCAGGAGGAATACCAATATGGCAGAAGTATCCATAGAAAAACTCGCCACTGATATAGGCACTTCAGTTGAACGTTTGGTTCAACAATTCAAAAGTGCAGGTATTACTAAAGTAGCTGGTGCGGATGTAACTGAAGATGAAAAACGTCAGTTATTAGATTTTTTAAGTAAGCAGCATGGTGGTTCAGGTTCTGAAGCTCCAAAGCGGATGACATTGCAGCGTAAAACAACTAGCACGTTAAGTGTGGGTAAATCTAAATCTGTAAACGTTGAAGTACGTAAAAAACGTACTTACGTTAAACGTACAGATGTTGAAGAAGCCAAAATGGCCGAAGAAGAAGCTAAACGTCTGGCTGAAGAGCAGCAAGCTAAATTAGAAGCTGAACAAAAAGCCGCTGAAGCAGCAAAAGCTGCCGCTGAAGAAAAAGCTAAAAAAGCCGCAGAAGCAAAAGCGAAAGCTGATGCAGAACGCGCAACACGAGCAGAAGAAGCTAAAAAAGCGGCTGAAGCTCGTCAAGCTGAAGAAAATTCTTTAACGCCAGAAGAAAAAGCGGAACAAGAAAAAGCCCAAGCTGAAGCTGAAAAAATTCGTAAAGCTCAAGAAGAAGAAACGCAACGTAAGCTTGAAGAAGATGCAAAAAAAGCAGCGGAAGAAGCTAAAAAATTAGCAGACGAAAACTCTATTCGCTGGAAAGAAGAAGAAGAGCGCCGTAAGAAACAAGAAAAAGAAGAAGTGCATGTTCATACAAATCGTTATGCTCAAGAAGCAGAAGATGTTGATGATATTAAATCTGAACGAGGTGGACGTAGACGTAAGAAGTCTAAGAAAAATGCTGGTTCTGATCTGAAACATGCCTTTAATAAACCTGCTAAAGCTGTTGAGCGCATTGTTAAGTTAGGCGAAACCATTACTGTTGGTGAATTAGGTAGTAAGTTGGCAATTAAAGCCACTGAAGTTATTAAAACACTGATGAAAATGGGTGAAATGGTAACTATTAACCACGTTCTAGACCAAGAAACTGCTGTCTTAGTAGTTGAAGAAATGGGTCATAAATATGAACTTGTTAATGATAACGCATTAGAAGATGAGTTGATTGCAGATGCAACTGGCGGCGAAAAATCCAGTCGTGCACCCGTGGTAACTATCATGGGTCACGTTGACCATGGTAAAACATCTTTACTTGATTATATCCGCCGCGCGAAAGTTGCTGACGGCGAAGCTGGTGGTATTACCCAGCATATTGGTGCTTACAGTGTTGAAACTGATAACGGCCGTATTGCATTTTTGGATACTCCTGGTCACGCTGCGTTTACAGCTATGCGTGCTCGTGGCGCAACTGCGACTGATATCGTTATATTAGTTGTAGCCGCTGACGATGGTGTGATGCCACAAACTAAAGAAGCGGTACAACATGCTAAAGCTGCTGGTGTTCCGTTAATTGTTGCGGTTAACAAAATCGATAAAGAAGCTGCTGACCTAGACAGAGTGAAAACTGAATTATCGCAAATAGAAGTGATTTCAGAAGAGTGGGGCGGCGAACACCAGTTTGTTAACGTTTCTGCTAAAACAGGTCAAGGCATCGACGAATTGTTAGAAGCCATTAACCTACAAGCCGAAGTACTTGATTTACAAGCCGTGCCTTCTGGCCCTGCCAAAGGTATAGTGATTGAATCTCGTCTTGATAAAGGGCGTGGTCCAGTGGCTTCTGTTCTTATCCAAGAAGGTGAGCTTAAGCTTGGGGATATCATGTTATGTGGCGAAGAATACGGGCGTATTCGAGCTATGCGTGATGAAAATGGTAAAGACGTTAAAGTTGCGGGTCCCTCAACTCCAGTTGAAATACTCGGTTTGTCTGGTGTGCCAAATGCGGGTGAAAATGCATTAGTGGTTCAAGATGAACGTAAAGCTCGTGAAGTAGCGACTAAACGTCATACTAAACAGCGTGAAGTAAAACTAGCCAAGCAACAAAAAGCTAAACTAGAAAACATGTTTGCTAACATGGAAGCTGGTGATGTAAGCGAATTGAATATAGTACTTAAAGCTGACGTACAAGGTTCGATTCAGGCCATATCTGATTCTTTGACAAAACTGTCTACTGATGAAGTTAAAGTCAATATTGTGGGTAGTGGTGTAGGTGGTATTACCGAAACCGACGCAAGTCTAGCCGCAGCGTCTAGTGCAATTGTGGTTGGTTTTAACGTTCGTGCTGATGCTTCAGCTCGAAGAATCGTTGAAACTGAAGAAATTGACTTACGTTATTACAGCATCATTTATCAATTAATTGATGAAGTGAAGCAAGCCATGAGTGGTATGTTGGCGCCAGAGTTTAGACAAGAAATTATAGGTTTGGCTGAAGTACGTGATGTATTTAAGTCACCAAAAATTGGCGCAATCGCTGGTTGTATGGTTACTGAAGGTATTGTTAAACGTAGCAATCCTATTCGTGTATTACGTGACAATGTTGTTATTTATGAAGGTGAGCTTGAGTCATTAAGGCGCTTCAAAGATGACGTACAAGAAGTCCGTAATGGCGTTGAGTGTGGTATCGGTGTTAAAAATTACAACGATGTTAAAGCCGGTGACCAAATCGAAGTATTTGAAATTGTTGAAGTTAAGCGCGAGCTATAATTTAGTTTAGATTAACTAACAATATTTAAGTAGATTTGACGGAGGCTTAGGCCTCCGTTTTGTTTGTAAAGCCTTTAGGGCTGCCAGGAGAAATTAAGATGGCTAGAGAATTTTCAAGAACTGACAGAGTTGGTCAACAAATTCATAAAGAAATTGCCAGTATTTTACAGAATGAGTTCAAGAACCGTGACCCTAGATTAGGTATGGTTACTGTTTCTGCAGTAGAAGTATCTAGAGATTTGGCCTATGCCAAAATTTTTGTCACTTTCTTCGAGAATGATGAAGCTCAAATTCAAAATTATCTCGATATTCTAGTGGATAATAAAGGCTATATTCGTACTTTATTAGCAGGACGTATGCGTATGCGTGCGGTGCCAGCCATAAAATTTGTCCGTGATGGTTCGTTGGCTGAAGGTATTCGTATCTCTAATTTAGTAGACGACACAATCTCTAAAGATGTTGAGCGGGCTGAACGTGCTGGTCACGGTTCAGAAGAAGCTCCAACACAAAATGATGCTGATAAACTGTCTGACGAGTAGTAATAATATCTATGGCTAGAAAAAGAAAAGGCCGTTTAGTTAACGGCATCATATTATTAAATAAACCTTTAGGCGGCTCTTCAAATCATGCCTTACAACAGGTTAAGCGATTATTTAATGCTGCAAAAGCTGGGCATACAGGTGCACTAGATCCTCTTGCTACAGGTATGTTGCCAATTTGTTTAGGTGAAGCCACTAAGTTTTCTCAGTTTTTATTAGACGCTGATAAAACCTATTCAGTAACTGCCAAGTTAGGTGTAAGAACCACCACGTCTGACGCCGACGGTGAAGTGGTAGAAACTAAACCCGTAGAGGTTAGTGAAACTCAACTTCAAACAGCATGTGAGCAGTTTAAAGGCTCAATTAAACAAGTTCCTTCAATGTTTTCTGCCTTAAAACACCAAGGTAAACCTTTGTATTTTTATGCCCGTCAAGGCATAGATATTCCTCGTGAAGCTCGAGATATTGTGATTTACAGTTTATCTATTGATCGCTTTGCAGGTGATGAAGTGGATATGACGGTACACTGTAGTAAAGGGACTTACATACGCTCATTAGTTGACGATTTAGGCCAAGTTTTAGGTTGCGGTGCTTTTGTTAGCCGTTTAGATCGTACTCAGGTAACTGACTATCCAGTTGACAAAATGTTAACCTTTGAACAGTTACAAGCCTTAAGAGATAAGATTGATCCTGAACAACAAGACTTGTTAGATGATGCAACCTTTGCAGAACTGGATCAATACTTAATCCCTATGGATTCAGCGGTAAAAACTTTAGGTTCAGTAGAGTTAGAATTGATTGCTGAGGGGTACTTCAGAAATGGCAATCCTGTTAATTTTATGGGGAATAATTCCCATCAAGAACAGGCTTTAGTCAGAGTATATAGTCAAGACAGCGGTCGATTTTTAGGTGTGGGTTTTATTGACGAAGATGGAAAAGTTGCCCCCAAACGCACTGTAGTTTGGGAGTAAAGTACAATGCGCTAGCTATGTTTATACTAGCGCCCAATTCTTTTAATCTACAGATCATTTCTTGTAAGCCATGAATTGCGTTTTCTATGCCTTAATCCGCTTTAGGTAGGATAAGTGGTCTAAGGTTTTTGCGGCATTATTATCAAGCGCGATTTTTGAGCTCATGAATGCCTTTTCAATTTTTGCAAAGTCTGACGAGTCAATCACTGGATCGTATTCTGAGGGGCGTACACCCATTCCTTCCAGTACAGAGTACCAACTATCTGAGGCAAATAAATCATCGGTATCGTGATATAACTGACCTTGAGAACGAAATAATTCAAGCTTAGTTTGTAAAGAGTCTGGGATCTCAAGATTTTGCCACATACGCCAAAACTCAGAATCTGTGCGTTTGGTTTCGCTGTAATGCAATATAATAAAGTCTCGAATACAATTATATTCGTGATCCATTCTTCGGTTGAATTCGTTGATCGGCGCTTGATATAGTTTTTTGCTGGGTATTGTCTGCACAAAATTCAACATAGCTTTCATGATCAAATAAATACTAGTTGATTCAAGAGGCTCTAAAAATCCAGACGATAAACCAATCGCTAAACAGTTCTTATGCCACATTTTTTTGCGTTTACCTGTGTTAAATGAAATCACTCTAGGTTCAGTAATGAATTCGCCCACATGTTTGGCTAATAATTCTTTTGCTGCAGAATCAGAGCAATATTGATCACAATATACATAGCCATTGCCTGTTCTATTTTGTAAGGGAATTTGCCATCTCCAACCATGCTCATGGGCCGTTGAACTAGTATAAGAGGGCAGTGGGCTTAATATTTCAGATTGTGCAGCTACGGCTTTATTTACCGGTAAATAGTGCTGCCAGTTTTCATAACCGATACGCATGGCTTTGCCCATCAATAAAGATTGTTGTCCACTACAGTCAATAAAAAAGTCTCCATCTACTCGTTGTCCATCTTCCATAATAAGATGACTAATCTGCCCGTCAGTATTTAGGTTAACCTGCTGAACATGACCTTTGCTGTGTTGTACTTTTTTATTTTTACAGTAATTAGTTAAATATTGTGCCACCAAAGTGGCATCAAAATGAAGTGCGTATGTAGACGATGATAAGTTGCTGGGTTGTTTCGGATCGGGAATAAAAAAACGATTTTGCTTGGATAAGGCAATCGCTGGAGAAAAGTCAGTGAACTCTGTATCACCGCCGTTCATTTTATGTTTTAGCCAATGTTGATAAAACGGTCGTCCATCTATTTTACTACCGACATACCCAAAAGGATGCCAATAATCCTTGCCTATAGTCTGCCAATCACAGAATTTGATACCTAATTTAAAACTAGCGTTAGTTTTAACGACAAAATCTGCTAAAGGAATTTTTAAATATTCCAGCATATCAACAATAGAAGGAATAGTTGCTTCGCCTACACCAACAGTGGGTACATGGGGTGATTCGATTAAACGAATTGTACATGGAAGATGAGCTAAGGCTCTTGAAAGTATTGATGCAGAAATCCAACCTGCAGTACCGCCTCCAACAATGACAAATGTTTGTATTTGTTGCTCAGTTGACATTTGTTTCCTCTATATCTTTTCATGGGGTCTAAACAAAACAGGCTCTATATTAACACATAGAGCCTGTTGAATTGTTTACAGTACTAGCTTGTTTAGAACTTAGCGGTTAAACCTAATTGATAACGAACACCTGAATATTGAACTAATGTTACACGTTCACGAACGTCTGCATATTCAAGAATATTTTCGTCAGTTAAGTTAATTGCTTCAAAGTTAACGGTGAAACTTTCGTTGATATCATAAGAAGTACTGAAGTCAAATTGACCATAGGCTTCTACATGTTCAGCTAAAGTACCATTTGAACGCGCACCTTGACGAGCGGCTAAGAAACTATCACGCCAGTTATAAGCTAAACGTGCTTGGAAGCCATCTTTTTCGTAAAACGCAATAACGTTATATGAATTTTCAGAGAAACCTTCTAAGCCACTACCAGCAGCTTTTACGCCATCTAGGTCAAGTTGCTCGGCTGCGGCATCTTTGTCTTCACTTGATGTATAAGTATAGTTAGCTTGGACACCGAAACCGTCCCAGAATCCTGGTAGGTAATCGAAGTAATGCAAACCAGCAATTTCGAAACCAGTTACCGTACCACCAGTACGGTTGCCTTTTTCAGTAATGGTTTCGATTAAGTCTCCCCAGCCTTCAATATCAACACCTGTATCTTCTTGATAAGTACGAGTGGAGATAAAGCTAGTGATGTCTTTATGGAAGAAGTTTAATGAATAGGCACTACCTGAATCATGATAATACTCAAACGATAAATCAAATTGAGTGGCTTTATAGGGTTCTAAGAAAGGATTACCACCTGATTGACTGAAGCTTTCTGCACGGTCATTATTGTAACTTTTATTTACCCCTGTGTCAGCTAGAGAAGGACGTGTAATAACCTGAGCGGCTGCACCTTTTACATAAAATCCATTACGGTAATCAAGGGCCACGTTTAAGCTAGGTAATAAATGATTGTAGTCATTGTTTTCAGTTACGGGGCGAGGATCTGTATATTCTACTTCAAGCACTATACCATCACCTGTATCAGGGCGAGTTGGGTCTACAAATTTTTCAACACTAATTCGATCTTTACGATGACCTGTAGAAGATACATCAGTTTGCACATAACGAGCACCAAAGTTACCGGTTAAATCGAAGCTAGAGAACTCAGTTTCAAAATTAGCTTGAGTGTAAAGCGCTAATACTTCTTCTGTATTTTCTACTGAAGCCGCTTCATCTAATAATTCTTCAGCCCAATCTGGTTCGCTACGCAATGTACCAATATCTGTAATAAATTGGTCTAAATCATTAATTATGACAAATTCACGAGGGAAATTTCCAGACACATCGGATAGAAAGCCACTGTCTTTATTGATTGAGAATAAGCCATCAGACATCAAGCGTGAAGTACCACAAGTATTGGTTGCCGCTTTTGCTATTTCGTCTTCAATATTTTGGTTTGAGCAACCATTTTCATTTTTGAAAGTAATTTGTGATTTTTTACGATCAGTATATGAAATACCGAAATCAACAGATTGAATGTAATCTATATCACCTTCGAAATCATAACTAGCATCAAATTTTGCTTCAAATACTTCATCTTTTAATTCATTGTGACGTACATCGTTCCAGTGAGCACGTACACTGCGAGGGTCGCCAACATCAATAGTTGAATCGATAGCAATGACATCACCTTGGGTTGCGTCAAATTTGATGTAATCAGCATCGGTTAATCCCAATTCTTGGCCAGGGATGCTTTGATCAACTGTATGATTAATGTAGTGAGGTACAAAGGTGTTTCCTTTGGGATCTGATGTCGCTTTAGAATAGGAAAGGTCACCTTCAAATGCCCAACGATTTGCGAATATTTCACTATTAAAACCAAACACTTCAGTCGTTGAGTCTTGTCCAACTTGTTTAAATAAACCATCGATTGGGCTACTTTCTTTGGTAGCTGATAGTGCTGTTTGGTTTTCTGATATTACTACATCTGTCCAACCTGAATATTGTAATGGTACTTGCATACCATTACTAAATTCTTGGCGACTAAGATCTGAATACAAGTAATCAAATGTATGAGTAACGTCTGAACTAGGTGCCCATTGTAATGTTACGTTGGCACTGGTACGTTCACGTTTTTCTTCTGATAAATTGTACTCAGCACGACCAGGATAAAAAATAGAGCCCGATGTTACTGGCGCACCGTTAACATCACTAATTGGACCTGGTGCATATTCAGTATTATCGGCTTGAAAACTTGCCCATAAGTTAGTGGCAGCTGAGTCAATACGGCTGGTTGATTGAACTTGCGATAACCCCACTAACACACCAAAAGTATCATCATTAAAGGTGTTACTGAATATACCTGAAAATTTTGGATCTAATTCTTCAGATAAATCATTGTATTTCATGTTGACTGAGCCAACAGCATGCATGCCTGGATTATTTAAAGGACGTGCAGTACTGACATTAACATATGCGCCTAAACTACCTTCAGCAATATTCGCTCTAGAAGCTTTAATTACATCAGCACCAGAAATAAGTTCAGATGGTAAAACTTGGAAATCAAAATCACGACCACGATCTGTAGTAGCAATCGTTCTGTTGTTTACTTTAACTGCATTAAATTTTGGACCAAATCCACGCACAGTTACTTTAGAACCTTCACCATTGGTACGAGAAATCATCACACCTGAGATACGTTGCAATGATTCTGCAACGTTTTGATCAGGGAATTTACCAATATCTTCAGCCACAATGCTGTCTTGAATAGAAGCTGCGTTTTTCTTTATATCCATTGATTCAGTCAAGCTGCTACGAATACCTGAAACTTGAATAACTTCAGTGTTATCTACTTCTTGTGAATAACCTAGGTTGGAATATAAGGCACTAGATATTGCTAAACTAATAGGTAGAACTTTAGAGTTGAGTGTTTTTTTCATGTGTAATCCTTTGATGTTGTATTTAAAACCAAGTTTTTATGTTTTGTTTTTTATAATTTGAATTTTTTCACCAAATAGTAATATTGAAACAAAGTTATATAGTTTTTATACAAACCTCTAAATGTGTTATTAAAATAATAGAAGCTTTAAGTTTCTGTTATTAATCATTTTTTCTTTATATTTTTTATCATTTCACTACATGATTATGAATAATAGTGAACTTAGCCAACATGTTATTTTTGAGTTGTTGAAATGTTAACAATGTGATTTAAAGTGAATGCGGATAGTTTTGCAAGTAAAAACGTTATTAATATGTGAAAAAAGATAATATAAACATCGTTAAACATAATTATGTGACAAATCTGCATTATTACACATAAAGTGGTGTGGTTTTTTTGTGTATTCTTGATTATTTTGTAATGAGGTTATTTCTGAAAATAATACAGGCAGTAGTATCTTGGGATGGCCATTAACAGATGTTATTAATGGCCTGCTATTCTTGGTAAATTGACTTGATGGGGTTTAAGTGATTATAGTTTTTCTAATTTAATAGGATAACTTTGATTCGCTCTCCATTGACCTACATATAGGTTGTCATTTTCATCAATACATACTGTATGACAATGATTAAAGACATCCCAAGTAGAACACATAGGTTGTAACACGCCATCAACATACTCAGGTTGGGTGCCACCTAAATTAGCAATCACTTTATTTTCTTTATCAAGAATACAAATAAAACCTGAATCTACTGCGTTAGTTTCATCTACATGAGACCAACAGACAGGGGCAAAACCATAGCTACCTTTTAAGACAGGTGCGCCTATGTATGCTCCAGGAGTGGCAATAGTTTTGATGTATTCGCCTTGCATAGTGAATAATTTTAAAGCTCTTTCTGCACGGGAGCTAATAATTAAATGGGCTTCACCAGCCTGTCGGTTATCAATTCTGATGCCATGGGTATTCGCTAGATTTAAGTCACTATCTTGATTATCGTGACCACCCCAATGACGAATGTAGCGGCCTTGTTTGTCATACTGTAAAACATAGTCTGAACCGTACCCATCTGTTACATATAGGTCGCCATTGTCGGCAATAGCGATATCTGTAGGTCGAAATGCTTGTTCAGGTTTGTACACTCCAATCGTTTGTGGATGACCAATTGTATATATTAGACGCCCTTCGATTGTGAGTTTAGCAATGAAGCCACTTTGTGATACTACCTTATTATAAGGCGAATCCCATGCATCTGTAGAAACGCCATCCCACTTAGGGTTTAGCAACCAGCCACTATCCACTACATATAAAAAATCTTGACCGTTCTCGTTGACGACTTTAAGTGAATGACCACCAGGAAATTCTGTACCCCATGCTTCTAATAACTCCCCCTCTTTGTTGTAGATAATAATATTGTTTTTTACATTGTCGGTGATCATCAAAATACGGCCTTGCGAGTCAATGGCTAAATCATGGCAGTTTTCTACAGGATACAAACTGGGATCGAGTTGTCCCCAATGCATGTCTATTCGGTACTGAAAGTTGCCAGCACCAACAATTTTTCCATGGGGATTTAATTTTGATTTAGGTAAAGTTGAAGGAGTTAAAGTCATAGATTTCTCTTGTTTAGGTTTCTATATTCAGAACAAACTGTATTGCGCAAAAGGCTAAATATGTATAAATAATATTTTGGGATTAATAAATAGACATGACAATTTGATCTGCTACATCAAATTGACTTAATAAGATTAAATAGTTTATAGAAAAGATTGTAGCAAGTTTGAAAAGCAAGTAAATAGTGAATTGTTAACAATGGGGTGGGTTATTAAGAAAAGCGTTTAGCAAAGGCTAAACGCTTCTGATAGTAAACTATCGAATGTTGGCTTTTAATGCTTTAGTAGCGTTATTACCATCACTGCTACGTAATGCGTCAACTATTGCTCTGTGCTCAGCTACACAAGCGTCACCAGATATTATACGTTTATAGTTTAAACGCATACGCATAACAAACGGGTACCATATGTTAACTAATTCGTCGCCGCCGGCTTTGTAGATTAAATACCGGTGGAAAGAGATATCTACTTTGGTTACTTCGGTGAAGTCATCTCGTTCAAAGGCTGCTTGTAGTTCATCAAGAATTTTATCTAATTCAGCAAAATTTTTGTCAGTTAGCGTGTTATGTAATCTTTCAATTGCATACACCTCTATATTACGTCTTAAACTGATCATTAGTTTTTGCATGTTTGGATCAAGAACACAATTAACTGAAGCACCAACGTTATTTTTAGAAATTAACAGACCTTCTTTAGTTAATTGTAAAATAACATCTCTAATAGGTCCCCTTGATAAACCAAAACGGTCTGCAAGTTCTTTTTCATTTAACTTAGTATTAGGCGCCAAATCACCAGAAATTATATCTGAACGCAATTGTTCTGCTATTTGATCTTTTACAGATAGAATTTTTGTTGGTCTTGTGCCGCTCATATTAGTTCCTATTATTATTTTGATTCTGGATTGTAAGGGGAATCATGGGAGGATTTCAAATGTTTTATGGTTTATTGTCTACAGGTTACAATTTTATTTATATATGTGCTGCAATATTCTTATATGAAAAAATACAGCCTAAATTTAAGATCAATTAGCAAAACATATCTAAAATTGATACATCAAAGCATTTTAACTTAATTAATGGTTATAAGGCAATAGACGTGTCTGTGTTGCTAACAGAGTAATGAACGCTTTAAATTTACCTGTCACATATTAATTGTTAACAATTGTTGTGGCTTGAGTTAATATGCCAATAAATATGTTAATTGTAAGTTAGCATGATTTTTGGTTTATCAAGGGTTGTTTGTTTTTTGAATTTATTAAAGAGTAATGATAAGCATAAGAATATTTAAAGTAATTTGACTCTGATTAATAAAAAGAATTCTCCGAGGTTATAAAATATGTCACAAAATAAAATGAGTTTAGCCACTAAGCGTGCGATTGAGCGTGGTTATGATCAACAAGGACCAGAATGGTTAACCGAATTTGATGTTATGGATTTAAAGGGGGATTTTGCCTTTGAAGAAGGTGTTATCCGTCGTGACCCAACCTCAGTAATCTTAGTTGATGGGGTTTATCATTGTTGGTATACCAAAGGCCAAGGTGAAACAGTTGGTTTTGGTTCTGATAATCCAGAAGATAAAGTCTTTCCTTGGGATTTAACCGAAGTTTGGCATGCAACGTCAAATGATACTATTACTTGGAAAGAGCAAGGCCCAGCAATTCAACGAGGTGAAGCTGGTGAATTTGACGATCGCGCAGTATTTACCCCAGAAGTATTAGTACACGACAACAAATATTATCTAGTTTACCAAACCGTTCAATTTCCTTATACCAACAGACAGTACGAACAAGTAGCTATTGCCTGGGCTGATTCGCCTGATGGTCCGTGGCATAAAAGTACAGCCCCAATCCTAAGCCCATCAAAGAACGGAGAGTGGGACGGCGACCAAGATAACCGTTTTCATGTTAAGTCTAAAGGAAGTTTTGATAGCCATAAAGTACATGATCCATGTGTCGTTTTCTTCAACAATAAATTTTACCTTTATTATAAAGGAGAAACTATGGGTGAAGAGATGAACATGGGCGGACGTGAAATAAAACATGGTGTAGCAATAGCAGACAATATTCTAGGTCCATATATCAAGTCTGAATTTAACCCTATTTCTAATAGTGGACATGAAGTGGTTGTGTGGAATTTCCAAGGTGGGATTGCCTCACTTATCACCACAGATGGTCCGGAAAAAAATACGGTTCAATTTGCACCTGATGGCATTAATTTTGAAATTAAAGCCCATGTTAAAGGAGCACCTGAAGCAGTGGGTTTATTTCGTGACGACAAAGAAAATGCTCTTCCTGCGCCGGGTATCACTTGGGGATTAACTCACAAGTATGATGCCAGCTGGAATTGGAATTACATCTGTAAATTTGTTCCACGTAAACAAGTTTTAGATGCGGGAACATTTCAAAACTCTCACTAATTATAGTTAACAGCTCTTTATTATTCAGTTGATTTATTTCAACAGAGGTATAAAAAGTTGTGGCTGCCGGGAGATTCTACATCAATTGTTTAATCTCCCCATTTTTAGTCAATAACTCAGTAAATTGCAGATACCAGTTATCGGCAAAATGTTTTTATAAAAGCTTGGATTAGCAATTATTAGAAATATATATCGCCAGACCCATTTATTAAGTTGTGTGAGATGAGTATGTTTAGCATGGTGCGTAAGGACATAAATTGGTTCGTTCGATTACTGATTACCACTAGTCTGGTTGCTTATCCTGTGGCAAGTAAACAAACTTTTAATCAAGCGATACAACAACTATCGATTCAGCATAAACCAATTATACTTAAACAAGGCAAATCTCGGGCCGCTGTGTTAGCTGAATTTCAAGGCCGAGTGATGGTCACCAGTGCCGATGGAGAGTTAGGTCAAACGTTAGGCTGGTCTAATTTTGAATACTTAGCAACACCTAATACAGATAACAATTCAGTTACTGGTGGGGCTTCTCGTTTATGGTTTGGTCCTGAAACGGGCCCTTATTCGGTTTTTTTTAAACCAGGAAAACCTAGGACCGTCAACAATATTCAAGTGCAAGACGCGGTTTCTTTGCAACCTTTCACTTTGATAGCACAATCTGATTCTGTCGCTAATTTTAAACAAAATATCTCCATTCAAAATCATTTTGGTTTCACCTTCGAATTATCTGTAGAGCGTAAAATTGAATTATTTGCCGCCACTAAAATAGCCGAAAATTTGTCAATTGATCTTGATGATAATCTATCTGTTGTGGGGTTTTCAGCGCGAACTGAAATTACCAATATTAGTCAACATGATTGGCGAAAAGGGACAGGTTTGTTATCAATTTGGGAGTTAGGTGCTTTTGAACCGAGTGATACCACAGTTATTTTTATACCTATTAAAGGTCAATTGGCTGAGGTAACCAGTTACTTTACGCCGACTAAAACGTCGCATGCTCAGATCAAAAATGGAGTGGTGTATTATAAAGCAGATGCCCATTATATGAATAAAATTGGTATCCCAGCGGCTAATGCTACTGATCTTATGGGCAGTTACGATAAAACTGCAAAACTACTGACAATATTTGAATTTCAACTCAATTCTGCTAATGAACTTTACAACAATTCAGTCTGGTATGAAGAAAATTACCACCCTTATAAAGGTGATGTAATTAATGTCTTTAATGACGGACTAGTCGATGGAGAAGGGCCTTTTGGACCTTTTTATGAGCTAGAGACATCATCAAGTGCCCGTGAATTAAAAGTGGGACAAAGTCAGCAACATTTTCAAAATACTTATCATTTTCAAGGTGATGAAAAACACCTTAATAAAATAACTAAGAAACTTTTTGGATTGTCACTAAACACAGCTTTGACTGTATTTAGTGATTAATTTTAGTTGAATATCTAGGAGATATGCATGTTTCAAAAACGCACTAAAGCGTGGGGTATATTACTCTCGACTATCGCCAGCACATCATTAGTTGTCGGCTGTAGTGGTTCAGATTCAAATGAATCGCAGTCAAAAAAAGACGCTAATAGCCAAGTTCAGATTGAACAACTAATGCTTTTATTTGATTTTGAAAATGCGGAACAACTTTCTAAGATCAAATTTGAAAATGTAGATACTGAGTTTGTTACATCTGGAAAAGGGGTAACCCAAGGCAAACAAGCTCTAGCACTAACCTTAAAAGCTAAAGATAATTACAAAACCTCATTTGCCTTTACGCCAAAAGACAAATGGGATTGGAGTGACAAAGGGCCGTTCAAAGTCGCGTTAGATATTGCTAACCCATTGGATTTATCAGCCCAAATTTATGTCACTGTGGCTGATGGGAAAGGCCAAACACACAACCGCAGTGTGATAGTACCAGAGCAGTCTAATGGCACATACAGCATAGAATTAGCCGGCGGCGACTTAGGTTTTGAAACGGGTATTCGCTCTAACCCTAAAAGTGCTGATGACCCAACTACACCCGTTACTTGGCGCTGGGGCGTGAAAGAGCTCGACTTAACCCAAATTACCAGTATCAAGATTTCAATGACCAGTTTGTTGCACGATAGAAAATTAGTTATAGATAACGTACGCCTTATTAAAGGTGGTCAATATGATCTGGATAATTTAACACATGTGGTGGACCAATTTGGTCAAAACGCTAAGGTCGAATTTCCGGACAAAGTACATTCTCTTGCCGAGCTATTAAGCAATAAAGAACAAGAAGAAAATACCTTAGACGGTAAACTCATGGCTGACCGCTCGAAATTTGGTGGTTGGAAAAATGGCCCTAAATTAGATGCCACAGGTTATTTTAGAACCACCAAAATTGACGGGCAATGGTCTTTAGTTGACCCTGAAGGTTATCTGTTTTTCTCTCACGGCCTTGCTAATGTCAGAATGTCGAATACCTCAACCATAACAGGTTATGATTTTGATAAAAGTATGATTGTGCAAAGGGATAAAAATGATTTAACCCCAGAAGACTCCAAAGGGTTAGGGTCGATTTCAGGTTCTGCTTTATACACTCGCTATCAGGCATCATCTTTGCGTAGTAATATGTTTACTTGGTTGCCGAGTTACGATGACCCTTTAGCTAATCATTTTGGTTATCGTCGAACAGTACATGTTGGTGCTGTTGAACACGGAGAAACATACAGTTTTTACAGAGCAAATTTAGAGCGTAAATATGGTGAAACCACGACTGAGTCATTTATGCAAGATTGGCAACAAACTACATTAAATCGAATGAATAACTGGGGCTTTACTTCTTTTGGTAACTGGATAGATCCCAGTTTTTACGCCCAACAACAAGTCCCATATTTTGCTAACGGCTGGATCATTGGTGATTTTAAAACTGTCAGTAGTGGCGACGATTATTGGTCAGCACTGCCTGATCCTTTCGACCCCTTATTTGTAGTACGTGCTCGAGTAACCGCAGAAGCCATTGCTGAAGAAGTACAAGGTAACCCTTGGTGTGTAGGGGTGTTTATTGATAATGAAAAAAGTTGGGGCCGAGAAGGTAGTTTGCAAAGTCAGTACGGTATAGTGATTAATACTTTGTCTAAAGCAGATGACGAAAGCCCAACTAAAGCGGTATTTACCCGCTTGTTAAGAGATAATTATGCAAATATTCAGGCATTGAATAAGGTATGGGGAACTGACTTTTCTAGCTGGCAAGATGTTGCTCAAGGTTTTGAATTAACAGGAGTTATTGATGCAATGCAAAGTGATTTTGCTACCATGTTGTTTACTTATGCGGAGAAATATTTTGCAGTAGTAAACGCAGAAGTGAAACGTGTAATGCCTAATCATATGTATATGGGGGTTCGCTTCGCTGATTGGGGTATGACGCCTGAAATTGTAAAAGCTGCGGCAAAACATGCAGATGTGGTGAGTTATAACTATTACAAAGAAGGATTACAAAAGGACCATTGGGCTTTTTTAGCTGAAATAGATATGCCAAGCATTATTGGCGAATTCCACATTGGTGCTACTGATACTGGTTTATTCAACCCTGGATTGGTGCATGCACAAAGCCAAGCGGATAGGGGTCGTATGTATCAGGATTATATGAATTCTGTGATTGATAATCCGTATTTTGTTGGAGCACATTGGTTTCAATATATAGATTCGCCTCTAACAGGTCGTGCTTATGATGGTGAAAATTATAATGTCGGTTTTGTCAGTGTTACCGATACGCCTTATACAGAGATGGTTAAAGCAGCAAAATCTTTTAATAGTAAAATTTATACGCGAAAATTTAAAAAATTAGCGGATAAAAAATAACAAACTTAAAGTCATTTTTTAAATTCATATTGTTAACTCAATCTAACGTGCGGCTTTGTTTCTGACTAAGCTGCACTTTGTTGAATATCATTATTTAATTCTAGGCCCTTCTGTCGTTTGTCTTTATAATCCTTAAAAAGTTATTGGTGCTTAAACCTTAATCATAGGGCGCGTTTAAATTCAGATAAGCATATTTTTCGGTACAAAAAAACGGCCTTTAAAAGGCCGTTTTTGTTTGATTCGGTTTAATAATATTAATTAACTTAGAATATTATTACCTTTGTTTTCTTGTTGATGAATAGTGACAGGCCAACCTGGATATTGGTTGCTTGCTTTACCATCAGTTACGTCCACTAAGAATTTATAAGCTTGCATTGTGTAAGTACGTTTTTCAGAATCAAAGGTGATAAAACCAAAACCACTGCCTTTTTCATGGGCTTGAACATATCGATTACCTGATTTACCTACCACTGGATTACCGACCGCATAGACATAAATCTTATTGCCAAAACTATCTTTATATTCACCTGTTTCAGCTAAGCCGTGAGCTGGACGGTTTTTATGAGGCATATTCATAGAGTCAGGTTTCCACCAACGTGGCCATCCTGCTGAAATGGCTGGGGTACAAAAGGCCCAGTTACTATCTCTTTGTTGATGCACTCCATATTGTGATAACGAACCTAAATGTGTATCGCCGCAAATGTG